>JBMTHB010000242.1:0-2895 GCA_049435845.1 Candidatus Nanopelagicales bacterium
TCCGTCTTCGAGGATCGTCCACGTGTTGACCAGTTCCGCTGGCCACGGCCAGTGCGGAATCACCTGGCGTGACACCACCGCGTCGACGGTCGCGATCATCGAATCAACCGGTGCTGTGAAACAGGTGCCGTGCAGGGCCCATTCCCGGTAGTTCACCTGCAACTCGATGGCCTCGCGCCCCGCCAAGCCCATCCGTTGAACGCTCTCGGGGGTGAGCGAGTTGTCCCGGACGCGACCGGCCCACGGTGCCATCGGATACATCCCGTATTCCACCGGGTGATCACCGTGATGTGCGAGCAGTTCATGGCCGTGCACCTGCCAGGAGATCAAGCGCCCACCAGCGCTCGGCTCCCACACGAGGTGTTGGGCGCCGCTACGGATCTCCATCAATCCGCAAGTCGGAACGAGTCGGCGTAGAACTGCAGCGGATTTTCCAGGAGGCTTTCGAATGCTGCTTCACCCGCACCGAGGAGCGAACTGTCGTCTGCAAGTCCCGGCTCCCTGAGGGGCAGGTTGTGCTGACGGCCATCGGTCCAAGCCTGCAACTGAGACTTCACGGCACCTTCGGCGAACTGCGCCAGGTAGGTCAGGTGACCGCCAAGGATGATCGCATCGGGGTTGTATGCGTTGGCGAGATTGCCCAGGCCGATGGCTAGCCACTCGGTGACGACTTTCAACCCGATCAGGGCTTCCTCGTCCCCGGCATTGGCGGCCGCAACCACGGACGGAACATCCGAGAAGCGGCTACCGGTAGCCCGCAGGAGTGCGAGGCTTCCGATCTCGGTCTCCCAGCATCCGCGCGAGCCACAACGGCACTCCCGGCCCTGCGGATTGACGACCATGTGACCGATCTCGCCGGCGTAACCGCCGGCTCCGGTGAGCAGGGTGCCGTCCACGATCACTCCACCGCCGATACCGATGTCACCGGAGATGAACACCAGGGAATGCAAGTCCGAACCTGCGCCCCGAATGCTCTCCGCCAGCGCGCCCAGGTTCGCGTCGTTATCCACGATCGCCTCGGGTGAGCCATCGAAACGGGCGGTAAACTCATCGATCACCAAAGCGGCGAAGTCGGTGTCGATCCACCCCAGGTTGGGAGCGAATCGCACCAATCCGGCTCGCGCATCGACGACCGCGGGGATGGCGATGCCGGTACCGACCCAGGCACTGCCAACGGGCAATTCGGCGAGAAGTTCGGCCGCGAGGTGCGCCAGCTCTCGCGCAGCGAGTGCCGGAGTGAGTTTCGTTCGCTTGTGGAGTCGTTCGATGCGCACCAGGATCTGCCCGTCCAAACCCATCGCAGCGGCGATGATCCGCTCCACGCGCATATCGAAAGCCAGAACGAATGCCGACTCTCGAACCGGCGTAACGACCAACGATGGACGTCCCACCGAGCCGGCCGAGCCGCGAACCTCCGCCACCAGGCCGCTACCCGCCAACTCGGCCACCAGGGTGGCGACAGTGCTTCGATTCAACCCGGTCTTGGCAACAAGTTCGGATCTGGAGAGTTCACCATCGACGTGCAATTGCCGCAGGATCCGACTCAGATTCCAGCGGCGGACATCATCGGACGTCGACGCCGAGACCCGGCGCATGCCGAGGTCTCTTTGCGTTTCACGTTTCACCGCAGTGCCTGCTCCCTAAGAAAAGGTCATCTCAGGGAGACGCTCGAACGTTTTCGAGACAGAGCGTCGGTGCCGGCCGCCAGCATCAGGACCGCGCCGGTGATCATCAGTTTCACGCCCGCCGAGTAACCCAGTAGACCCATGCCGTTGTCGATGACCGCCACCACGGATGCGCCGATCAGGGCGTCGTAGATTCGACCACGACCACCGAACAGGGACGTGCCGCCGATCACTGCCGCTGCGATGGCGTTCAGCACGATGAAGCGCCCGGCGTTCGGATCCACCGACGCCGCGCGTGAAGCCGCCACGATGCCGGCGAACGCCGCGGTGGTGGAACAGATCGAGAACACTGCGATGCGTACCTGACGGACACTGATGCCCGCGCGTCGAGCTGCCTCGACATTCCCTCCAACCGCGTAGATGTGTCGACCAAACCGCGTGCGCTCGAGGACGAATCCGAAGATGAGCGCCAGCACTGCGATGATCGGGATGATGATGGGCACGCCGCTCAACGGATTGAGTTCGGGGTTGACGCTGCGCTCGAGGTTCAACACCCAGACCACGGCGAACCCGATGACGGCGACCACGCCAACCTTGATCAGGATCAATGACAAAGCGGGGGCGGAGAAACCGCGGCGTATTCGCCGGCGCCTGCCGGTGAGGCCCAGCGCCAGGTATCCCAGAACGAGAATCAGATAGAACAGCCAGCCGGCCCAACCGGGCAGGTTCCGATTCTGGATGGCCAGGATCACCGGATCGGTGATCCGCACGTTGCCACCTTCGCCGATGATGACCAGCACCAGTCCTTGGAATGCAAGGAACAGCGCAAGGGTCACCACGAAGGACGGGATCCCCACCCTGGCCACCAGGAAGCCGATGAACAGGCCGATGAGCACTCCGGCGCCGAGGGCGACACCCGCAGCCACGTACCAGGGGAATCCCCACTTGGCCATGCCTACCGCCAGGAGAGCACCCGATACCCCCGAGGTGACGCCCGCCGAAAGGTCGATCTCACCGAGCAAGAGGACGAAGACCAGCCCCATAGCCAGGATCGCGACGACCGCGGCCTGGGTGAAGAAGTTCGCGAAGTTGAGAGGCGTGAAGAAGACCGGCCTGAGCAGCGAGAACAAGATGACCAGGACGATCAGACCGATAACGGCCGGGAGCGGTCCCATATCGCCGCCGCGTACCTTGCCCACGTACGCGCGGAAACTCTCCGAGATGCTGCTGTTGTGGGCCTGCATGTACTGAGGAACGTCGGTCTGGGTCG
>JBMTHB010000243.1:0-2893 GCA_049435845.1 Candidatus Nanopelagicales bacterium
TCGAAAATGTCCGGGTAGTCGAGAAGGTCGGTCTCGTAGGCGAGGACCTGCTGGGTTCGCAGCGCGAGGCGAGCAGCCTTCTCCGTGGGCAACGCGATCGCCTCGTCGAATGAATTCGTGTGCAACGACTGAGTTCCACCGAGCACGGCGGCCAAGCCCTGGATCGCCACTCGCACCAAGTTCACCTCGGGCTGTTGTGCGGTGAGTTGGACGCCCGCTGTTTGTGTGTGGAAGCGCAACATCATCGACTTCGGATCCTTCGCCCCGAAGCGCTCCTTCATGATTCGCGCCCACATCCGTCGTGCTGCCCGGAACTTCGCGACCTCCTCGATGATCGATGTTCGCGAGACGAAGAAGAAGGCAAGACGCGGAGCGAAGTCGTCAACGTCTTGACCGGACGCCACGGCAGCACGTACGTACTCGATGCCGTTGGCGAGTGTGAAGGCAATCTCCTGCACAGGCGTGGCACCCGCTTCGGCCATGTGATAGCCGGAAATCGAGATGGTGTTCCACTTAGGAATCTCGTCCCGACAGTACGTGAAGATGTCGGTGACAAGTCGAATGCTCTGCGCGGGTGGGTAGATGTAGGTGCCGCGGGCGATGTACTCCTTCAAGACGTCGTTTTGGATCGTGCCACCGAGCTTGTCCGCAGGGATCCCCTGCTCCTCGGCTACCAATTGATAGAGCAGCAGCAAGATGGCCGCCGGGGAATTGATCGTCATCGACGTCGTCACTTGATCGAGCGGAATACCGTCGAAAAGCACGCGCATGTCCTCGATGGAGTCGATAGCGACCCCCACTTTGCCTACTTCACCATGTGCAAGAGGGTGGTCGGAGTCGTAGCCCATCTGAGTGGGCAGGTCGAACGCCACTGACAGCCCCATGGTTCCGGCCGCGAGCAGTTGCTTGTATCTCTCATTGGACTCCCGGGCTGTGCCGAAGCCTGCGTATTGGCGCATCGTCCACGGTCGGCCCGTGTACATGCTCGGGTAGACGCCCCGGGTGAAGGGAAATTCGCCGGGCTCGGCCAGTTGGGTGGCCGGGTCCCAACCGTCGAGCGCAGCGGGGTCGTAGACCGGCTCGAAGGGCAGGCCGGACTCGGTTTCGTAGGCCATGGAAGGAACCCTAGGTGCAAGCGGGGACCGCAGACACCGGTGTGAGCCAGACCACCCGGTGAGCGTGAGAACCCATCGAGCCGAGGTTCGGGAACGGGGATACGCTGACCTCGTGCAATGCGGCCTGGCCCCACGCACCTGAGCACCCGCACACATTCGCTAGGAGGTTCCCGGTGGCGACCACCACGCCCGTCGGCACGCTGTACCGCGGCGGCGAGGGCATGTGGACCTGGGTGCTGCACCGGATCACGGGCGTCAGCGTCTTCTTCTTCCTGTACGTCCATGTCCTGGATACCGCTTTGGTCAGGGTGTCCCCCGAGGCGTACGACCTCGTGATCGCCACGTACAAGACCCCGATCGTCGCGCTCTTGGAAGTGGGACTCGTGGGTGCGGTTCTCTATCACGCGCTCAACGGTCTGAGGGTGATCGCGGTCGACTTCTGGTCCAAGGGCCCTCGCTACCAGCGTCAGATGACCTGGGCGATTGCGGCACTGTGGGCGCTCGTGATGATCCCGGCCGCGTACCGCATGTTGACGCACACCTTCGAGGCACTGTTCGGGAGCATGCTATGAGCGCGCCCAGCATCGACGCCCCCCGCTCTTTCAGCGGCCGCTCCATGAACCGCCGCAATGCTCAGCGCAGCAACTTCGAGTTGTACTCCTGGCTGTTCATGAGGATCTCCGGCATAGTCCTGGTTTTCCTCGTGCTCGGACACCTGTTCATCATGAACATTCTCGACGGCGGCGTACAACGCATCAACTTCGCATTCGTCGCCGGTCGTTGGGCCAGTCCGTTCTGGCAGGTCTGGGACCTGACCATGCTGTGGCTGGCGATGTTGCACGGCACCAACGGGATGCGCACGATCATCAACGACTACGCCGAACGCGACCAGACCCGCTTCTGGCTGAAGATGATCTTGTACGTATCGGCGGGCTTCATCATCCTTCTCGGGACACTCGTCGTCTTTACCTTCGATCCCAACATCGGCTAACCCAGAGAAGCTCCCTGGAGGAACGAGAGTTCGATGCAAACGCACACCTTCGACGTCATCATCGTGGGAGCCGGCGGTGCCGGTATGCGCGCTGCCCTCGAGTCGAGCGGTCGCGCGCGTACTGCTGTTCTAACCAAGCTGTACCCGACTCGTTCGCACACCGGCGCGGCACAGGGCGGCATGTGCGCGGCCCTGGCGAACGTGGAAGAGGACAACTGGGAGTGGCACACCTTCGACACCATCAAGGGCGGCGACTACCTGGTTGACCAGGACGCCGCCGAGATCATGTGCAAGGAGGCCATCGACGCCGTCCTCGATCTGGAGAAGATGGGACTGCCGTTCAACCGAACCCCCGAGGGACGAATCGATCAACGCCGATTCGGCGGACACACTCGCAATCACGGCGAGGCGGCAGTGCGTCGTTCCTGCTACGCGGCTGACCGTACTGGCCACATGATCTTGCAGACGCTCTACCAGAACTGCATCAAGGCCGGAGTCGAGTTCTTCAACGAGTTCTATGTACTGGATCTGCTGCTCAACGAGGACTCCGGGGAGCCCGTGGCGGCGGGTGTCGTCGCGTACGAACTCGCAACCGGCGAGATCCACGTCTTCAAGGCGAAGGCCGTCATCTTCGCAACCGGCGGATACGGCAAGGTCTGGAAGACCACCTCGAACGCCCACACCCTCACCGGCGATGGCATGGGCATCATCTGGCGCAAGGGTCTGCCGCTGGAGGACATGGAGTTCTACCAGTTCCATCCGACCGGCCTGGCCGGGCTGGGCGTGC
>JBMTHB010000244.1:0-2875 GCA_049435845.1 Candidatus Nanopelagicales bacterium
GAGGACCTCCCCGGTGGTCGCATCGGCCAACACCCAGGTGCGGGCCTTGACCTGCGGCAAGTCCGCCGCCCCCCGGCTGGTGTCGACGACGGTGCCCGATTCGGCGAGCCGAGCACCACCCAGGGTGTCGGTGGCGATCTCCACGTCGGTGACGACATCCGGCTGCGCTTCCGCGCCCGAACCGGGCGCCAGGTCGACCAGCGGCGCTGGCGTGGGTTGCACGGTCGGAGTAGTCAGCGGAGCCGGGGTGGGGTCAGCTGCATTCGCGGGTAGTGGACCGATGGTCCAGAGCCCGGCGATCACGGCCACCGCAGTGACCATGACCGAAGGTGACCGAACAAGACGCATAGACGTCCCATGGTAAGCCGATTTCGCCGGGCCGGCTGCCACCCCACGATGCCCGGGTACTAGGCGGTAGAAGCGAGCCACGACCCCGTTAGCCTTGGCATACCGAACCCAAGGAGATCGATGACCACCGCTTTGCCCGAGCGCACGCCCACCGGACTACTCATCGGCGGGGATTGGCTGCAGACCGCCACCCACTTGAACGTGGTCAACCCGGCGACATTGGGCACTTTGGCGGAAATCGGCGACGCCGGTCCGCAGGAGGGGCTGCAGGCCGTAGCTGCCGCACACGACGCATTCTCGACCTGGGGGCTTTCGTCCGCACGTTCGCGCGCTGAGATCTTGCGTAAGGCATTCGACATCATGACCGCCGAGATCGAGGACTGCGCCCGATTGATCGCGTTGGAGAACGGGAAGGCCTGGCGTGATGCGCTGGGGGAGGCCGCCTACGCGGCTGAGTTCTTCCGGTGGTTCTCTGAGGTCGCCGCGCACGTCCAGGGGGACTTCCGGTACGGACCGAACGGCGATAAAACGATCATCACCGATTACCGTCCCATGGGGGTCGCCTATCTGATCACTCCGTGGAATTTCCCAGCGGCGATGGCGACACGCAAGTTGGCACCTGCGCTCGCGGCCGGTTGCACGACGGTGCTCAAGCCCGCGGCCGAAACACCGCTCACCGCGCTGTGGGTTGCCGATGTCCTGGAGCGAGCTGGTGCTCCGGCGGGCGTGGTGAATGTCATCACCACCTCGAAGTCCGGCCCGGTCTCCGAGGTGATCCTGGCCGACCCGAGGGTCGCGACTTTGTCATTCACAGGTTCCACATTCGTGGGCAAGTTGCTGCTCGAGCAGACTGCAAAACGCGTTCTGCCCTCGTCCATGGAACTTGGCGGCAATGCACCCTTCCTGGTCTTGGAAGGCGCCGATGTCGACAAGGCCGTCGAGGGCGCCATGGTCGCGAAGATGCGTAATGGTGGGGCAGCCTGCACGGCCGCTAATCGCTTCTACGTACACGCGTCGATCGCGGAGGAGTTCACCCGTAAGTTCGAAGCGGCGTTGCGCGGACTGAAGATCGGTCCGGGTATCGACCAGGCGAACGATCTCGGGGCGATGGTCTCGATCAAGGAGCGGGACAAGATCCTCGAACTCGTGCAGGCCGCTGAGACCGAGGGAACCCTCCCGTCCGCGGTCAGTGACGCACCGACGGACGGTGCCTTCATCGCTCCCTACATCGTGCGGGGCGTTGAGCACGGATCCACACTCACCCGGAACGAGATTTTCGGGCCCGTGGCGCCGATCGTCACCTTCGAGGATCAAGGGGAAGCGATCCGCATGGCCAACGACACCGAGTACGGATTGATCTCCTACGTCTACGCCCAGGACGCCGGGGAGGGCATCAAGGTGGCTCGGCAGATGGAGTCCGGCATGGTCGCCATAAATCGCGGCTTGGCGTCGGATCCGGCGGCATCGTTCGGCGGCATGAAGGAATCAGGGCTTGGTCGGGAAGGTGGCTTCGACGGGATCCACGAATTCTTGGAGACGCAGTACTTCGCGGTTGATCTGTAGGGCGCGCGGTGGTCAGACGCGCCGGAAGATCAGCGCGCGCTTGACCTCTTGGATCGCCTTGGTCACTTCGATGCCGCGTGGACAGGCATCGGTGCAATTGAAGGTAGTGCGGCAACGCCACACGCCTTCCTTGTCGTTGAGCACTTCTAGCCGCTGCTCGAAGCCGGCATCCCTGCTGTCGAAGATGAATCGATGTGCAGCGACGATCGCCGCGGGTCCGAAGTACTGGCCGTCGGTCCAGTAGACCGCGCACGAGGTGGTGCATGCGGCGCACAGAATGCACTTTGTGGTGTCGTCGAAGCGAGCCCGATCGTCGGCTGATTGCAGACGCTCCCGAGTGGGTTCATGGCCTTCGGGAATCAAGAAGGGGAGCACCTGTCGATAGGCCGCGAAGAACGGCTCCATGTCGACGATCATGTCCTTCTCCAGGGGTAGGCCCTTGATCGCCTCAACCGTGATCGGCTTGCTGATGTCGAGATCCTTCACCAGGGTCTTGCATGCGAGCCGGTTCCGACCGTTTATGCGCATGGCGTCCGACCCGCAGATGCCGTGACCACACGAGCGACGGAAACTCAAGGTTCCATCGATCTCACCCTTGATCTTCTCCAGGGCCGTGAGGACACGATCGGTGGGATACAGCGCGATCGTGTAGTCCTCCCAGTGGGGTTCGTCATCCACGTCGGGAATGAAGCGCCGGATCCGGAAGGTGACGTCCGTGGCGACCGGAACGTCGGCCTCGGTGACCACGACTTCTTCGACTACCGCTGCCATCAGTACTTGCGCTCCATCGGTTCATAGCGGGTGACGGTGACCGGCTTGTAGTCCAGTCGGACGTACTCGTCGCCGCTGACATCGGTGGCCTGGTAGGCCATGGTGTGTCGCATGAAGTTGACGTCGTCGCGGTTCGGGTAGTCCTCGCGAGCGTGTCCCCCGCGGGATTCCTTGCGCTCGAGTGCGCTCACGC
>JBMTHB010000245.1:0-2867 GCA_049435845.1 Candidatus Nanopelagicales bacterium
CGGCGCCGCGCGCATCATCGACGTCACCCCCGGGCGCATTACCCAAGCAATCACCGAAGGTGCGATCCCGATCGTTGCCGGCTTCCAGGGCGTGGCGCAGGACTCCAAGGACATCACCACCCTCGGCCGCGGTGGCTCGGACACCACGGCGGTAGCCCTTGCTGCGGCATTGAACGCCGACGTCTGCGAGATCTATACCGATGTCGACGGCGTCTTCAGCACCGACCCGCGCGTGGTACCTGCCGCACGGCAGGTCCCCTTCATCACCTACGAGGAGATGCTTGAACTTGCCGCGGTGGGTGCCAAGGTTTTGCATCTGCGGTGCGTGGAATACGCGCGGCGCTTCGATGTCCCGCTCCACGTTCGTTCGTCATTCTCCACCAAGGAAGGCACGTGGGTGATGTCGCCCGAGGCGATCGCCCGCGCTATCGAAGAAGGAAGAGCCATGGAACAGCCCATCATCTCCGGTGTCGCAGCAGATGTGAACGACGCCAAGGTCACTGTGGTGGGAGTTCCCGATAAGCCCGGTCAGGCCGCCGCTATCTTCCGCGCGCTCGCCGATGCGAGCATCAATGTGGACATGATCGTGCAGAACGTGTCGGCTGCGTCCACTGGTCGCACCGATGTGACGTTCACCTGTCCGCAAGGGTCGGTGCAGCAGGCGATGGCGGCAATCGACGCGCGCCGTGATTCGATTGAATTTGAATCACTCACCGTCGATGAGCACATCGCGAAGGTATCGCTGGTCGGGGCTGGAATGCGCTCGCACCCGGGCGTCTCTGCCGATTTCTTCAACGCATTGGCAGAAGCCGCGATCAACGTTGAAATGATCTCCACGTCCGAGATCCGCATCTCCATCGTCACACGGGTCGACGACGCCAAGAAGGCGGTCCAGGCCCTGCATACCGCGTTCGGCCTGGACGCCGACGGCGAGGCAGTGGTCTACGCGGGCACCGGGCGATGAGCGTCAATGTCGCGGTAGTCGGAGCCACCGGCCAGGTCGGTGGCGTAATGCGCCAACTGCTGGGCGACCGGGACTTGCCGGTGAAATCCATGCGGTACATCGCCAGCGCCCGCTCCGCTGGAACCACGCTCCCGTGGAAGGGCGAAGACATCGTGGTCGAGGACATCGCGACTGCGGATCTGTCCGGTATCGACATCGCGCTGTTCTCCGCCGGCGGCTCAACTTCTAAGGAGTGGGCTCCGAAGTTCGCCGCAGCCGGGGCGATTGTGGTCGACAACTCCTCCGCCTGGCGGATGGATCCGGACGTTCCATTGGTGGTGAGCGAAGTGAACCCGGGCGCTATCGACGAGATGCGCAAGGGCATCATCGCGAATCCGAACTGCACCACCATGGCCGCGATGCCGGTGCTCAAACCACTGCACGATGATGCAGGCCTGCGCCGCATGATCGCGATGAGTTACCAAGCAGTCTCCGGCAGTGGACTGGGCGGCGTCGAGGAACTCGCTTCCCAGGTGCACGCGATCGAGGACCAGGGCATCGAGCAACTCACCTACGCCGGCACCGCCGTCGGTTTCCCCGACCCTAAGAAGTACGTGGCGCCCATCGCCTTCAACGTGGTCGCCCAGGCGGGCAACTTCGTGGCCGACGGCTCGGGGGAGACAGACGAAGAGCAGAAACTTCGCAACGAGACCCGCAAGATCCTGTCCATCCCGGATCTAGCGGTGAGTGGTACGTGCGTCCGTGTACCTGTCTTCACCGGTCACTCGCTTGCCATCAACGCCGAGTTCGCCGCACCGCTGTCCGTGGAGCGGGCGACCGAACTGCTTGAGAATGCGCCCGGTGTCGTCGTGACCGAGGTGCCCACACCGCTGATGGCTGCTGGTCAGGATCCGTCTTACGTCGGTCGCATTCGCCAGGATCCGACTGTGCCCGACGGTAGAGGACTGGCCCTTTTCGTAAGCGGCGACAACCTGCGCAAGGGCGCGGCACTCAACGCGGTCCAGATCGCCGAACTCCTGCTGCCGCGTTTTGCCCAGTCTGACTAGTAGCCCAGCACCTCGTAGTCGCGCTGGTAGATCGAGCGCACCTTCTCGCGCAACTCGGCCGTGAAGTACTCGTCGATCTTCGCCGACGCCCCGGTGGAGTTCTTGCAATAGAACGTTTCGCGCAAGTCTGCGATCCCGGTCAACGCACCCACGCGATCCCACGAGACGTCCAGCTCCTCCAGGTGAATGGCGTCGTCGTAGTCCACGATTCCCCAACCCAGATGATCAGCCTGTCTGCGCCAGTGCGGATCCTGCTCACGAGAGGGCTGTTCGCCGATCACATCGAGGAACTGCGCGAAGGTGATCTCCGATGCCGGAATGCCCAGTGCAGCAACGATCGGTTCGCTCTGCTTCAAACCCTGACCGATCTTCTCCAGGTAGCCGGACAGCACGCGAGAGGCCGGATCACGCACCACTGCGAATCGCCGGTACGCAGGCGACGTCAATACCTCCTCGAGCATGTCCGAGGGCAACTGGAACGGCTTCACGAACGGCGTGGCGTTGATGCGATTGTGCGGCGCATCTTGCACCCGCTGCACCAACCCTGGTCCTTTGCGTGCGGCCTCGAGCCCGCCAAGGGTCGCTTTCATGGTTCCGCAGCCGGCCTTGGGCACTTCCACATACACGTACTTATTCACCAGGGAGATGTGGGTGTGCATATTCACTGAACGCCAGCGCATCGACTTCACGTATTCCCGGGTCACCGGCCCCAGGTCCGGACGCGCGGGACGAAGATCAGGAATACTCACCGGACCTCCTCCGTAGGACGATGGGGCAAGAGCGAAGGCTCCTGCCCCATCACGCGTCGGGGTGGCGGGATTTGAACCCACGACCTCTTCGTCCCGAACGAAGCGCGC
>JBMTHB010000246.1:0-2861 GCA_049435845.1 Candidatus Nanopelagicales bacterium
GACGAGTTGCACATCCTGCGCTCGCCTTATGGACACGACGGGTTCCTCGTCGAAGATGAGCAGGTGGGGGCCTTCATCAACCACGCCATGATGCGCATCGGTGCGGAGAACCGCCCAGGCGCCTGACCAGTGGCGCAGGGCTTACGACGAGATCAAGTCGTTTGAGCGAACCCTCGTGGACGAGGGGATGGTCCTGGTGAAGTTCTGGATGCACATCAGTCCCTAGGAACAACTTCGTCGCTTTCACTCCCGTGAGCACAACGGCCTCAAGCGATGGAAGCTGACAGAAGAGGCCTGGCGCAACCGACACAAGTGGACCGAATACGAGCAGGCCGTGAATGAAATGATCGAGCGGTCGGATACCTCCTACGCACCCTGGACGGTTGTGGAAGCCGAGGACAAGCGCTACGCACGGGTGAAGGTGCTTCAGACGGTGACACGCCGGGTCGCGCAGGCACTGGTGGCGCACGGACTGGATGTGCCACCGGAGGCTATGCCACCGGATATTGCATCCTGACGGGGTTATCCACAGAACGGAATCAACTCTGGTGACCGCGCCCGCCGCAGACGTACCGTCGACGAATGCTCATCCCACCTGCGCTCAACGTACGTCGCCTTTCTGCACTTGCGGTGTCCGTGGCTGCCCTGGCGTCTGCGCTGCTGCTGCCGAGTTTCAGCAGCGCCGTCTCGGTGATCGGCGACGACGAAACCGAGCGCTTCGTAGGGTCCGGAGCGGTCATCCTGCCGGCGGTGGTGGATCCAGCCACGCGCGTCTTCGCATCGACGTGTCCGGGATGTCGATGGAAGGTGACCGCGCCATGCCGCAGGGATGACGAACACGGTGATGCCGGATGTCGCGGAACCATCTTGGGTTGCCCGCAGAGCCGGGAGATCAATCGAGTGTGGTTAGCCCGACCTGGAGCGGACTTCGAGGCTATCGGGATGTTCTGTCCGAGCGAAGGCGAGGTCACGTCGGTTGCGGAGGCTGCATCGCGCGTGCGAGGTGGATTCGAGAGATTCATCCCCACCCTGGCTGTCGAATGCGCGCCTACGCGAGGGGCAGTGGTGGGTATTCCGCTGCACTGCCGGTCACTCCAGCCGTCCGGGAATGTCGCGTGGATCGATTCAGTGGCGGGCTACCGGGTGCGCACCTCGGCGCACGCCAGATGGACGTGGACGTTCGTGCAGCAACCGGGCGATGGTGTCCGCGCGGATCGGTGGTCGCACGTCGTGACCGAGCCGGGTCGTCCGTTCCCTGACAAGGCCGTGCGGCAGGGCTTCACTGCACCGGGTATCCACCGAGTGGAGGTAATGGCTCGGTGGCAGGGAACCTTCACCGTCGACGGTCTGGGCCCCTTCGCCGTCGAATCGGATCTGCACCAAAGAGTCGACCTGGACGTACCCACCGGCTCGGCCTTGGGTGTCATGACGTCACCGGTCAGAGGCTGATCGGCCCCGACCCCAGGGGCACTGGTGGGCCGTGGCACACTGGTTCTCCGCCCGGCAAGCCCATTGGCTTGACTCGGGCTCTTGTCGTGGCTTCTCAACCGAAAGGCACCCATGCCGGCATCTGCTACCACCGCCAAGAAGGTCGCCAAGAAGGCTCCCGCTAAGGCTCCCGCGAAGAAGACGGCCGCCAAGAAGGCACCCGCGAAGAAGGTTGCCGCGAAGCCGGTGAAAAAGGCCACCAAGAAGGCACCCGCGAAGAAGGTTGCCGCGAAGCCGGTGAAAAAGGCGCCCGCGAAGAAGGTTGCCGCGAAGAAGGCCCCCGCAGCGAAGGCTCCGGGCAAGAAGGCTGCACAAGCAGCGCCCGCGAAGCCACCGGTGAAGGGCGCGAAGGAAACCGCGCGGGTCGCCGCAGCCAAAAAGGGGGCGCGGGCCGACGAAGAAGTCGAACTTGAGATCGACGAGAGCGACGAGCCGGACCTGGCGAAGGCCGCTGCGCTGGAAGCTGATCTCGAAGCCGAGTTGGAGGTCGATCTCGCGGAAGTCGAGGCCGAAGACAAGGAATCTGCTTCCGAATCAGCCGATGGCGCCGAATTCGTCTTGTCCGATGTCGATGACACCGACGAACCGGTCCAGACGGTGACCGTCGCTGGTGCGACGGCTGATCCGGTCAAGGACTATCTCAAGCAGATCGGCAAAGTGGCTCTGCTGAACGCCGAGCAAGAGGTGGAACTGGCGAAGCGGATCGAGGCGGGGCTGTTCGCTGAGGAGATGCTCGCCGAGACGAAGAAGATCGACAAGAAGACCCGCCTGGATCTGGAATGGATCGCACGAGACGGGCGCCGCGCCAAGAACCACCTCCTCGAGGCGAACCTGCGACTGGTTGTCTCCTTGGCCAAGCGTTACACCGGGCGTGGCATGTTGTTCCTGGATCTGATCCAAGAAGGCAACCTCGGCCTCATCCGCGCTGTCGAGAAATTCGACTACACGAAGGGCTACAAGTTCTCGACCTATGCCACGTGGTGGATCCGTCAGGCGATCACCCGGGCTATGGCCGATCAGGCTCGGACCATTCGCATCCCGGTGCACATGGTGGAAGTGATCAACAAGCTCGCCCGAGTCCAGCGCCAGATGCTGCAGGACCTGGGCCGCGAGCCAACGCCTGAGGAATTGGCACGCGAATTGGACATGACCCCGGAGAAGGTTGTGGAGGTGCAGAAGTACGGACGCGAGCCGATTTCGCTGCACACCCCGCTGGGTGAGGAGGGCGATAGCGAATTCGGGGACCTGATCGAAGACTCCGAAGCTATCGTCCCGAGCGACGCCGTGTCCTTCACCCTGTTGCAGGAGCAACTCGAGTCCGTTCTCGAAACGTTGTCGGACCGCGAGGCCGGTGTCGTTCGTATGCGATTCGG
>JBMTHB010000247.1:0-2844 GCA_049435845.1 Candidatus Nanopelagicales bacterium
TCACCGGGTCGATCCGCAGCGCCTCGATCCACACCCTCCCTGCCGTGTACAGCAGCACGTACAGCGCGAAGACGCGACCGTGTCCCATCGTGAAGCGCCGATCGGCCCAGATCACGACGAGCGCCACACCGACGAGCCACAGTGATTCGTACAGGAACGTCGGGTGGAAAGTCTCGAATTGCTCATACCCCACAGGGCGCTTGCCCGGGGAGATCTCCAGCGCCCACGGCAGATCCGTGGGTCGACCGAAGAGTTCCTGATTGAACCAATTCCCCCAGCGGCCGATCGCCTGGGCCAATGCGATGCCCGGTGCGATTGCGTCGGCGATCGGAGGAAGTGCGACATGGTGACGACGGGCACCGATCCACGCACCGAGTGCACCGAAGGCCACCGCACCCCATATGCCCAGGCCGCCATCCCAGATACGCAGGGCTGCAACCAACCCGCGACCGTCGGGACCGAAGTAGATCTGCCAGTCGGTGAGAACGTGGTAGATGCGTCCGCCGACGATGCCGAACGGAACGGCCCATAACGCGATATCGGTGATCAATCCAGGTCGACCCCCGCGAGCGACGTAGCGCCGGTTACCCAGCCATATCGCGACGACGATGCCGAGGATGATCGCCAGCGCATAGCCGCGCAGTGGAACGGGACCGAGGTTCCACGCGGCTTGGTCGGGGCTGGGGATGCTCGCGAGCAGCATGCGCTAGTTGCCCGCAGCAGCCGTCAGGGCAGCAAGTAGCGCAGCCTTATCGGCGAGGGTCGCGTTGTCGATCTCCACGCCATTGATCCGTCCATAGGGCGTGCCCGGGATCGCCTCGTCGTCGAACGCCCGTGTGGAGTTGGCCGCCCACACGCGGTAGGTCTCGTCCGCCACGCATTGGGAGAAGGAATCCAACTGTTCCCCGCTAATCCCGATCTGCTCGGCGAGCGCGACGAAGTCCTCGTTCGGCCAACCGTCGCCCTCGACCTCGGGCTGGTTGGCGTACACGGCGTCGTGGAATTCAATGGTGAAGCCCTCATCGATCGCGCATCCCCACGCCGCGATCGCACGATTGGATGCATCGTTCCCGAGGTTGCGATCCAAGAATCCGGTGGGTCGGTAGATCAGCCGAGTGACTCCGGTTTCCGCCAGCTCGGCGATCCCGGCTCCGTTCGCAGCTTCCAGCGCTCCACATGCCGGACATTGGAAGTCCTCCCACAGTTCCAGCACAGGAACGTTCTCACCGCCGGTTCCATACGGCACACCGAAGGCCCATTCACTATCGGCGCCGAGGACGCCATCGGGAACCGGAGCACTGGGATCGGGTTCGATCACATCGAACCCGGTGGCGCTGCCTTCGGTGTTGCGCGCGTACACGGCGACGCCGATGATCCCGGCGACGACGGCAAGGACCGCCAGGGCGCCGATGATGCGCACCGTGCGCTCGCGTCGCTTCTCCCCTGCCTGAGCAGCGGCCCGCGCCGCCGCGGCCCGTTCGCGCCTGTCCTTGCTTCCGGCTGCCATACCTTCTCCGTTGTCCTGCGTGATGGTCGATACGAGTGGGTCCTCAGACTAATTCAGCGCCAGCGGATCGAGCACCTCGGCATACGGCGCGGTCGACGGTCACCCACTCGGGCTTTCACACCACTGCCGTTCACACCCGTGCCGTTCACACCCCGGGAGCTCGAACCCCGGCCGCCAACTCGCTGGCTAGTTCCCTGACCGACGATGTGGCCTCGGCCAGGTCGTGGGCATCCAGGATGCGCCGCACGAAAGCCGACCCGACGATGACCCCATCGGCGTACCCGGCGATGCCGGCCGCTTGGCGGCCGTTCGAGACGCCTAGACCGACCCCGATCGGAGCTTCGGTATGGGTTCGAACCCGAGCGACGAGTTCCGGTGCTGCGGAGCTGACCTGATCCCGGGCTCCCGTGACACCCATGGTGGAGGCCGCGTAGACGAATCCGGTGCAGGCCGAGCTGACCCGGTCGATGCGTGCGTCCGTGGATGACGGCGCTACGAGGAAAGTGCGATCGATCCCCGCCGCATCGGTTGCGGCTATCCACTCCGCCGCCTCCTCGGGAATCAAATCGGGCGTGATGACACCGTTGCCGCCGGCATCACTCAGGTCCTGCGCGAATCTCCCCTGCCCGTAGCGCTCGATCGGATTCCAGTAGCTCATCACCACGACTGCCTGGGTGTCGTCCGGCTCGATCCGCTCCACCACGCGTATGACATCGGAGGTCGTGACTCCAGCGGCGAGCGCCGTTTCGACCGCTTCTTGGATAGCCGGACCGTCCATCAGCGGATCGGAGTACGGCAATCCGACCTCGACAAGATCCACGCCACCCTCAAGGAGACTGCGAATCAAGGCGACACTGCCGTCGACAGTGGGGAATCCTGCCGGGAGGTAACCGATGAGGGCCGCACGTCCCTCGCTTCGGGCAGTGTCGAAGACCGCACGCGTTCGTGGATGCATCTGCTAGGGATTGATCCGCTCAGACCTGACCGGTGCCCGCGACGTCCATGCCGAACCACCGTGCGGCGGTAACGACGTCCTTGTCTCCGCGCCCGGACAAGTTGACCACGATCACCGCATCGGGTCCCAACTGCCGGCCAAGACGCATCGCACCCGCCAGCGCGTGCGCTGTCTCGATCGCCGGGATGATTCCCTCGGTGCGGCTCAACACAGCGAACGCCTCCATGGCCTGCGCATCGGTGACCGGCTCGTACGTTGCTCGACCGGTGTCGTGCAACCAGGCGTGCTCGGGTCCCACACCCGGGTAGTCCAAGCCAGCACTGATCGAATGCGAGGGGACCGTCTGACCCCACTCGTCTTGCATCACGTAGGTGCGAGCTCC
>JBMTHB010000248.1:0-2812 GCA_049435845.1 Candidatus Nanopelagicales bacterium
AGATCGGTGAGAACCAGCACCTTGTCAAAGGTGTAGTCCTGCATCGCGAAGCGCAATCCTTCGCGCCCCGTCCCTGACGCCTTTATGCCGCCATAGGGCATTTGATCGGCACGGAACGTCGGCGCATCGCCCACAACAACTCCTCCGACTTCCAACTCCCGGTGTGCATGGAAGATCTTCTGGATGTCGTGCGTGAAGATGCCGGTCTGCAGACCGAAACGGGAATCATTCACGATCTGAATGCCGTCGTCGAGGTTCTTGATCGTCTGAACGGACATCACCGGACCGAAGACCTCTTCGCACGCGACGCGCACGTGGGGTGACACGTTCGCGAGCAACGTCGCGTCGATGAAGGTTCCTTGGCGATTGCCGCCGGCGAGCACGGTGGCACCGGCATCGACTGCTTCGTCGATCCACTCCATCACTCGCTGCGCCGCCGCCTCGCTGATCACCGGACCGACCACGGTCGCCGGATCCCAGACGTCGCCGCTGTGCAGATTCGAGACGGCGTCGATCAGGTGCGGCATGAACGCATCGGCCACTGCCTCATCGACGAATACCCGCTGGACCGATACGCACGTTTGTCCGGCCTGCGAGTTGCCGTACATCGCGATGCGCGCGGCAGCCCACCTCATGTCCTCTTCGCTGCTGTAGTCGTCGAGGACGATCGCCGCCGCGTTGCCTCCCAATTCCAAGATCACGTGCTTTTCTGCAGCTTGGCGTTTGATGGCGAAACCGACGGGCTCGGAGCCAGTGAACGAGATGACCGGCAATCGTGGATCAGTCACCAATGTCGGTGCGACATCGTTACCCACTGGCAGCACCGAAAACATGCCCTCAGGCAGATCGGTTTCGGCAAGCAGTTCGCCGAGCAGCAAAGCTCCCAGCGGGGTTGCCGGGGCGGGCTTCACCACGATCGGCGCACCCACCGCGATGGCCGGTGCAACCTTGTGGGCCACCAGGTTGATCGGGAAGTTGAACGGCGAGATGCCAAGCACCGGGCCGTAGGGGAAACGTCGGATGATCGCCGCACGACCCTCGGTCGCCTTCTCGGTGTCCAGACGCTGGAATTCACCATTGAAGCGCCGAGCTTCCTCCGCGGCCCAGCGGAAGGTCGACACCGCTCGCCCGGCTTCGGCTCGCGCCCAGGTGATCGGCTTGCCGTTTTCAGCGGTGATCAATTGCGCGACTTCTTCCAAGCGCTGAGAGATACGACTGGACACGTGCAGAAGTGCCTCGGCGCGCACTGCCGCGGAGGTCGAGCGTGCCTTCCCCCGGGCATCCCACGCTGCCTGGAGTGCGCGGTCCACGGCGTCGGCGTCCGGTACGTGGACGCGGCCAACGACGGTGCCATCGCCAGGATGCGAGACGTCGGAAATATCGGCCCCCGTCCATGCCCGTCCGGCGATGTAACTGGGCCAGTCCTTGGCGACAGGCAACCCCACGTTCTGCGACATGGCATTACGCTATCTAGCATCGTTCGGGTACGTACAAGGTGTCAGATCCGTGAGCGCTGACCCCGGGATTTCGAGGGAGAACCAATGACCACCACCGCTGTCGACAACGGTGTTCGCCAGGAACGCGCGCTGGTCACCGAGATTCCCGGGCCACGGTCTCAGGGGCTGATGGCCCGCAAGGTCGATTCGGTGTCGGCAGGCGTAGGCGTCGTTCTTCCCGCGTTCATCGAGCGCGCCGGGGGCGGCATCTTGGTCGACGTTGACGGCAACCACCTGATCGACATGGGATCGGGAATCGCTGTCACCACGGTGGGTAATGCCAACCCGTACGTCGCCGATGCAGTCGCGGCGCAAGCGCACGAGTTCACGCACACCTGCTTCATGGTCAACCCTTATCTCGGATACGTGGAAGTATGCGAGGCGCTCAACCGACTCACCCCCGGCGACCACGCCAAGCGCAGCGCACTGTTCAACTCTGGTGCCGAGGCCGTGGAGAACGCGGTAAAGGTCGCGCGCAGCTACACCAAGCGCCAGGCCGTCGTCGTCCTCGAGCATGGCTACCACGGTCGTACCAACCTGACCATGGGATTGACTGCGAAGAACATGCCGTATAAGGAGGGATTCGGACCCTTCGCGCCGGAGATCTACCGGATTCCCACCAGCTACCCGTTCCGCGATGGACCGCATGGCGGCAAGGAAGTTGCGCTATGGGCCACCACCAAGATCGAGAAAGAGGTCGGTGCTCACAACGTGGCGGCGATCATCGTCGAGCCGGTTCAAGGAGAAGGCGGATTCATCGTTCCTGCGCCAGGGTACCTATCGTCGCTGGCGGACTTCGCCCGCGAGCACGGCATCGTGTTCGTGGCGGACGAGATCCAATCGGGGTTCTGTCGCACCGGAGACTGGTTCGCCATCGAGAACGAAGGCGTCATACCGGATCTGATCACCACTGCCAAGGGAATCGCCGGAGGAATGCCGCTCGCTGCGGTCACCGGTCGAGCGGAGGTTATGGACGCAGTTCACGCCGGAGGACTCGGTGGCACATACGGGGGGAATCCCGTTGCATGCGCCGGCGCCCTGGGCTCCATTCGCTGGATGGAAGAGAACAACGCCTGCGGCCTGGCTCGCGAGATCGAAGCCGTGATGCTTCCACGCCTGCGGGCCATGCAGGAGACCTTCCCGCAGATCGGCGACGTCCGCGGTCGTGGAGCGATGCTCGCAATTGAACTCGTGGAACCCGGTACCAGCAACCCAAACGCAGCTCTGGCTGCAACCTTGAACAAGTACTGCCACGAGCACGGGGTCGTGACGCTCACCACCGGCACCTACGGGAACGTCTTCCGCTTCCTGCCACC
>JBMTHB010000249.1:0-2810 GCA_049435845.1 Candidatus Nanopelagicales bacterium
CGCGGCAACGGACGCGGGTTGGTACCCGCATCAGTACCAGGTGGGCCAAACCGGAAAGACCGTGTCCCCACAGCTGTACATCGCCAACGGTATTTCCGGGGCCATCCAGCATCGTGCGGGAATGCAGACATCCAAGGTGGTGGTGGTCGTCAACAAGGACGCCGAGGCTCCCATCTTCGAACTCGCCGACTTCGGTGTCGTGGGCGATCTTTTCGAGGTCGTGCCCCAATTGACCGATGAGATCGAAAAGCGCGGGAATTGATCCGCTGACTACCATCGGACAGTGGTAACGAGCGCAGCAGGTACCGCGACCGTAGGCGGTGAGGGAACCGAACGGGTCTTCCTCGACCATGCGGCTACGACGCCGATGCTCGAACAAGCGCGACAAGAGTGGCTGAAAGCCTCCGCTGTCACCGGAAACCCGTCGTCACTCCACGCGGCCGGAAGGCGTGCGCGCCGCATAGTCGAGGAAGCACGCGAATCCATCGCCGACGACCTTCGCACCCGCCCCTCGGCGGTTGTCTTCACCTCCGGAGGCACCGAAGCCGACAACCTCGCGGTGAAGGGTTTGTTCTGGGCGCGCAAGGCTCGACTAGGAGTCGCAGCCCCGGCCGTGGTGGCGTCGGCGATCGAGCATCACGCCGTCTTGGATCCGGTGGAGTGGCTCGGCAAGCATGAGGGGGCGGATGTCATCTGGGCCGGCGTCGATTCGCGTGGCTTGGTCGACGTCGAGGCGATCGGGGAGTTCATCGATTCGAACGCAACGGCCCTCGTCACCGTCATGTGGGCGAATAACGAGGTCGGCACCGTTCAACCGGTGCACGAGATAGCTCGACGCTGCGCGGACGCGGGTGTGCCGTTCCACACCGATGCTGTGCAAGCTCTGGGTCAGCTCCCGATGGACCTCTCCCAATTGCCGGGCGTTGCGGTCACCATCAGCGGTCACAAAGTGGGTGGACCTTTCGGCGTAGGAGCGCTGGTCGTCGATCCCCATGAATCGATGGTGCCCATTTCCCACGGAGGAGGCCAGGAGCGCGACATCCGATCGGGCACCTTCGATGCCCCGGCTATCGCGGCCTTCGCGGTGGCGGTGCGGCATGCGGTCCAGTCCCAACGCGAGCACGCCGAACGATTGTCGGCGCTTCAGGTGATGTTGGCCGAAGGCATCCGTGAGGTAGTTCCCGACGCGATCATCAATGGCCCGGCGGTCGGCGACTCCAGTGCTCGGCTTCCCGGGAACGTGCACGTTTCGATTCCCGGAGCGGACGGCGACGCCCTGCTGATGCTTTTGGACGCAGCCGGCGTGGACTGCTCCACCGGTTCGGCATGTACCGCCGGCATTCCCGAGCCCAGCCATGTGCTCTTGGCGATGGGTCTCGATGAACGCATCTCGCGCTCATCCCTGCGCTTCAGTTTCGGTCGAACATCCACGGTCGAGGACGTACGGGCAGTCGTCGCCGCCTTGCCGGCGGCAGTGGAGCGCGCGCGCCGCGCCGGCTCCATATCGAGTCCGACTACCTCGTCCCCGGCACGCTCGGAAGGAACCCGATGAGGGTCGTCGCTGCATTGTCCGGCGGCGTCGACTCGTCGGTAGCGGCCGCCCGCATGGTCGATGCCGGTCATGAGGTCGTCGGTATCCATCTGGCGTTGGCGCGCGCTGAGTCGACGGGCGGTCGGTCCCGCGGTTGTTGCACCATCGACGATGCACGGGATGCGCGTCGGGTGGCCGACACCCTCGGAATTCCGTTCTACGTGTGGGATTTCTCTTCGCAGTTCGCCGAGGATGTCATGGCGGACTTCGTCGACGAGTATTCCGACAATCGCACTCCCAATCCCTGCCTTCGGTGCAATGAGCACATCAAGTTCCGTGCGGTACTCGAGCGTGCGCGTGCGCTGGGCTTCGATGCTGTGGCCACTGGCCACTACGCACGCATCGTCGATGGTCCGACGGGTCCGCAGCTGCATCGTGCCATCGATCCGGACAAGGATCAGTCCTACGTTCTCGCAGTGATCGAGCGCGAACTATTGGGTCACTGCCTATTCCCCCTGGGCGACAGCTTCAAGTCCGAAGTTCGTGCAGAAGCCGAGCGTCGCGGCCTTCGAACGGCCCACAAGCCCGATAGTCACGACATCTGCTTCATTCCGGACGGCGATACCCAGGGATTCCTGACGCGGACCATTGGGGAGCGGCCAGGAGACATCATCGACGTCTCGACGGGGAAGACCGTCGGGCGGCATCGCGGCACTTTCACGGTGACCATCGGGCAGCGACGCGGATTGGACCTGCGCATACCGGCCGAGGATGGCTCCCCGCGTTACGTCGTGGACGTCGATCCCACCACGGATGCGGTGCTCGTCGGTTCCCCGGAACTCCTCGACGTCGTCGGCCTCCAGGCCGATCACGTGATCTGGTGCGCCGACGCCCTGGGCGGGGGGTGGAGCGAGGTGACGGCGCAGGTCCGCGCGCACCACACGGGCGTACCTGCGAGGGTCGCCTTCACCGATTCACGCCTGATCGTGCAGTGGCTCGACCCGATCCGCGGTCTGGCGACGGGACAGACCGTCGCCATCTACCGGGGGTCCCAGGCACTGGGTTCCGGGCGGGTGATCTCGACCGAGCGGGCGGGTGCCCCGGTACGGGCGTGAATCGGTGAAGGAGTCGTCGGTCGTCTGGCCCTATCCGGGGATAGCTACCGGCGTGGGATCCATGCCCGGAACCGATCCCCGTGAGGCGACCGCGATCGTCGTCGGAGAAATCGGGTCGACCGCGTTCATCGCGGCCCGGTTCCGCGAGGCCGCCGGCCGGGGGG
>JBMTHB010000250.1:0-2804 GCA_049435845.1 Candidatus Nanopelagicales bacterium
GCAGGACACAATGTCCCTGAAGGATCGTGAGTACGTCAGGAAGGGTGAACCCATGGACGCAGCGTTCATCGCAGGTAAGTCACAGGCTGGCACGTCCGGCAAGAGCGGAGACGTTATCAACCCGGCGAATGGGCAGATCGTCGAAACCTACGAATACGCTGGTCCCAAAGACGTCGACGACGCAGTCGCCGCGGCACGGTCTGCCTACCCCGAGTGGTCTACCGCCGCGCCCGTCGTCCGCAGCGAGGCACTCCGCGCGCTCGCGGACAGGATGCAGGCGCGTGCTGAGAATTACGCGCAGGCAGAGACTGCCCAGACCGGCAAGCCGCTCCGGCTATCACGGGAGTTCGACGTCCCGGGATCCATCGACAATGCCGCGTTCTTCTCCGGAGCGGCGCGCAACCTGGAGGGCAAAGCCGCCGCTGAGTGGGACGGCGCCCACACATCCATCATTCGCCGCGAACCGATCGGCGTGGTCGGTTCGATAGCGCCGTGGAACTACCCGCTCCAGATGGCCATGTGGAAGATTTTGCCGGCAGTCGCCGCGGGAAACACGATCTGCTTTAAGCCAGCCGAGATCACGCCGCTCACCACGCTCATGCTCGCCGAGGACTGTTCGGTGGCGGGCATTCCTGCCGGTGTGGTCAATGTGGTGGTCGGAGCCGGACCTGTGGCGGGGGAGGCGCTGATATCTCATCCGGACGTCAACATGGTGTCGTTCACCGGTTCCACGCCCGTGGGCAAGCGGGTGATGGAGTTGGCCACCGCCAACTTGAAGCGCGTCCACCTCGAGCTTGGCGGTAAGGCGCCGTTCCTGGTGTTCGACGACGCCGATCTAGACGCAGCCATCCAGGGTGCCGCGGCGGGCGCTCTGATCAACACCGGCCAGGACTGCACCTGCGCTACGCGCGCGTACATTCAACGCCCGCTGTACGACGCTTTCGTTGAAGGCGTCACCGATCTGTTCTCCCAAATCGTCATCGGCGATCCGCTTGACGAATCGACCGACATCGGTCCCCTCATCTCCCGCAATCAGCAGGAGCGGGTGGCAGGGTTCGTCGAGCGAGCCAGGACGGACGGAGCCACCGTCCGGGTCGGGGGCCACATTCCCGGCGGAGACCTGGCTAAGGGCGCCTTCTATCCCGCGACGGTCATAACCGACGCCGCGCAAGACAGCGAGATCGTCCAGGCCGAGATCTTCGGCCCGGTGCTCGTGGTGCTGCCCTTCGATTCCGACGACGAGGGCATCGCGCTGGCCAACGACACCCCCTATGGCTTGGCCGCCTCGGCCTGGTCCCGGGACGTGTTCCGCACCCTGCGGGCCCAGCGGGAGATCCAGGCTGGCTGCGTGTGGATCAACGACCACATCCCGATCGTCAGCGAGATGCCGCACGGCGGGTACAAGCAGTCCGGTTTCGGCAAGGACATGTCGACCTACTCCTTCGAGGAGTACACCCAGGTCAAGCACGTGTCCATGGACATCACGGCCGAGCCCAAGAAGGGCTGGCACCGCACGATCTTCTCCGAAAAGTGACCTTTCGTGCCTGCCAAGTCGAGCCTGAAAGGCTAGATTTTCCCTAGATTCGACATTGACACGTCCGCCAACGACACCCACGGCTACCCCGTGCCTGCCCTCGAAAGGACCGCTATGAAGCACAGCCCCGAGATGATCGCTGCCCTAGCCGGAACCATGCGCTCAACGGTCTCCCGTCGTCGCCTGCTCCAGGCGGCGGGTATTTCTTCGGCTGCCATGGCGGCTGCTGCCTGCGGGACGGGCGGCGGCGGAACCGCGTCCGAGGGAAGCGCGCCGGAGGATGTCTCCGATACCGAGAAGACCGTGAACTGGTCCAACTGGGTCGAGTACCTGGACATCGACGAGGACACCGGTGCCTACCCGACTTTGGAGCGCTTCCAGGAGGAGACCGGAATCTCGGTCACCTACACCGAGGATGTCAACGACAACAATGAGTTCTACGCCAAGGTCCGCACTCAGTTGGAGCAAGGCCAGGACATCGACCGCGACATCGTGGTGCTCACCGACTGGATGGCGGGTCTTTGGATCCAGAACGGCTTCGCGCAGAAGCTCGACAAGGCCAACATCCCCAACTCCGCGAACCTCATCCCACGGCTGCAGGAAGTCTCCTTCGACAAGCCGCGTGACTACACGCTGCCCTGGCAGGGTGGTTTCGCTGGTCTCGGCTACAACATCGCCGCCTATCAGGAGGCCACAGGCAACTCCGACATGACGAGCCTGGATCAACTCTTCGATCCTGCACTGCGCGGTCGCATCACGCTGCTATCGGAGATGCGCGACACGATGGGCTGCATCATCGCCTGGCAGGGCAACGACCCGTCGAACTTCACCCAGGCTCAATTCGAGCAGGCCATCGACGCGCTCACCGAGCAGGTGAACAGCGGTCAGATCCGCCAAGTGACTGGTAACGACTACCTCGCGGCACTCGAGAGCGGTGACGTCATCGGTGTCATCGGCTGGTCCGGCGACATCTTCGCCCTCGGCGAGGACTTTGCCTTCGCGCTGCCTGAGTCCGGCGGGACGCTGTGGACGGACAACATGTTGGTTCCGTCCACGTCCACTCACAAGAAGAACGCCGAAGCGGTCATGAACTTCTACTACGACCCCGAGGTCGCCGCCGAGGTCGCCGCCTACATCAACTACCTGTGCCCTGTGTCCGGTGCGCAGGAGGCGATGGTGGCGATCGATCCGGACCTCGCCGAAAACCCCTACATCTTCCCCACGGAGGAGTTCTTGAGCCAGACGTACGTCTTCATGGATCTGACTCCGG
>JBMTHB010000251.1:0-2803 GCA_049435845.1 Candidatus Nanopelagicales bacterium
GCAGCTCGCGCGCCGACAACTCATTGCCAGTCAGGGTCAAGATGAGTTGGCGACGTTGATCGCGGCTCATGACGGATAGCACTGCACGGCACGCATCAGTCGCGGGGATATGCACGCTCAACAGATAAGGGAACGCTGCGCGGTCCCACGCCAGTTCTACGGTCGGACTCACCGCAGACTCGCTTGTGCCGATATCGATCAGATGTAGTGAGACGTCAGCATTCTTCGTTCCGGCGGATGGGTAGCGGTGAGCCTCAGGCTCGCGTTCGGGTTGCGCGGGATCGGCTATCCAGCGCACATCCACGTTCGATTCGTCGACCCGTTCCACGATCAGTTGCAGGGAGTCCGCGGTCCACCACATACCCCGATGTCTTTCGAGTTCCTCCGCTGCGATGAAATCCGCAAGGCCCCAGGTGGTCGTTTCCGTGGAATCCGGACTCACTGCGCGCGCGGCGTCGTCGTCGACCACGAAGACCCGACCACCGCAGACATATGCCACGCGTTGACCATCAGGACTGATCTGCGGGTCGATTACCGGACCGGGATGCGACAGCTCGCGAACAACTGCGGTGTCGAGGTCCACTCGATAGGGGATCCCGTCCACGGCGAATGCCGCCGCGCAGCCGACGTTGTCGAGCGAGTAGCCGGTGATACCCGACGTGACCTCCCGAAGCCTTTCTCGCCGGGCACGTTCGGCCGCTGGCAACTCCCCGGGGGGTGCCAGTGATTCAGACCTCACCACGAGGCGTTCCTCCCAGCCTTCCCGCTCGTCCATCACCCACAGGTCACCGCTCGCCGTACGGCCATCGGCGCTACGGACGAAGACGACCCGCGCCGTGCCGTCCTCGAGTCGGGCGATCCGGAACGCGCGAGGCGCACCGAGACGAAAGCCCCGGGTGCGGGCGCGTTGCCGGGGGAAGCTCTCCGAAGGCTCGGTCACGCACCTATTCAACTAGTGGGGCATCAACTAGTGGGGCACTGCTGGATGGACCGCAAGTAGCCTGACCGCGTGAACCCCCCGGCCAGCGCCGACAGGCGCATGCTCCTCGTCCACGCGCATCCCGACGACGAAACCATCGGGACGGGAGCGACGATGGCGAAGTACGCCGCCGACGGAGCCGCTGTCACGCTCGTCACCTGCACCCTGGGTGAGGAAGGGGAGATCCTCGTTCCCGACCTCGAGCATCTCGCGGCCGATCGCGACGACGGCCTTGGTGAGCATCGCATCGGGGAACTCGCCGAGGCGATGCGGATCCTCGGAGTAGCCGACCACCGCTTCCTCGGCGGACCTGGGCGCTTTCGCGACTCCGGGATGATGGGCGTGCCGAGCAACGATCGAGCCGACAGCTTCTGGCGCGCGGACCTGCTCGAAGCCGCGAGCGCTCTCGTTCCGGTGATCCGCGAAACAAGACCGCACGTGGTGGTGACATACGACGACTTCGGCGGCTATGGCCATCCCGATCACATCCAGGCGCACCGTGTGACCCACTACGCCCTCGCACTCGCGGAGTCACCGACCTTCCTCGCGGACGCGGGCGAAGCGTGGGCGGTACCCAAGGTGTACTGGACCGCCTTCCCCAAGAGTGTGGTGCGCGCCGGGATCTTGGCGCTGCGCGAACAAGGATCGGATTCCGAGTTCGCGGCCATGGACCCCGATGACATCCCTTTTGCGTGTGACGACGACGTGATCACGACGGTCATCAATGCGCCGGACTACCTCGATGTGAAGATGCAGGCGCTCGCCGCGCACCGCACCCAGGTGACCGTCGATGGCGGCTTCTTCGCCCTGTCGAACAACCTCGGATCGGAGGTCATGGGGTCGGAGTACTTCCGGCTGGTGCGCGGGGCAGCCGTCCGCGGCGTTGGCGAATATGAGACCGACCTCTTCGCCGGAGTCGACGTGTGACCGCTGTCGCTCGCACGCTCGTGCTGGTCGCGGCACTGGTGGTGGGGTTCGTTATCGGTCTAGCCGGTGGATTCGTGCAGGCGCACCGCATGATCGTGACCTTCGATGATCGCTACCTAGTGCTGCCGTGGGGCGTGGTCATCGTCGTCGTTGTCCTACTAATCGCGATCAGAGGCGTCGCGAAAGTTTCGCGCTGGAGGGCAGCAGGTTGGTTCGTCCTTGCCGGGTGGGTCGCCATGACGTTCTTCCTCGCCACCGAGACACAATCGGGGGATCTGGCGGTGAGTAGCGGCGTTCGCCAATGGGGGTATCTGCTGGCGGGCGCGGTGATCGGGGCGGCTGTCGCGACGCTTCCGGCGCGATCCTTCGCCAGCATCAGAGCTGGCGTATCCGACGAGGGCCGCGCGCCCGGTGAGGTCCGCCGTGCCGAGGAACCCTCGGGTTTGGCGTAGCAGGTGGCGTCTGCTTACCATCGGAATCCTGGATCGTTAGTCCACAGACGTGGATCGGACCGTCGCAAGTCGAATCTGCGCGCGCTGGGAGGAGAGGGGTAAGTGACCGAGTCACATCGCCGAGCGTGGCGACCCTCTCGGATCCAGATCATCATCGCCTCGATCGTCGGCGGCATCGTGATCGTGATGGGCCTTGCGGTGGTCCTCACCCTCGCGGCCGGCCCGGTGGTGCCGAGGGGAACCACTGTGAGCGGTGTCGACATCGGTGGACTCGACCGCGACGCCGCGATCGAGAAGGTGCGTGCGGAAGTCGCCCGGCCCGCCGCTGAACCCCTGGAGTTCGACAACGCCGGTGAGGTGCTGATCGTCAAGCCACGTCAGGCCGGCGTCTGGGTGAACGCGCAGGAGACGGTCGAACCTGTGCTGCGCACGTCGTGGAACCCCC
>JBMTHB010000252.1:0-2796 GCA_049435845.1 Candidatus Nanopelagicales bacterium
GATCTTCTTCGTCAGCCCCACTTCGGGTACTCAACCGCTCGTAACGGGATTGATCATTTCGCTGGCCGGCGGCTTGGGCTCTATTCCGGGCACCGTCGCGGCAGCCGGACTTATCGGCTTCGCTGAGGCCGTTACCGCTCGCTACCTGCAGCAGTCGCTCGTTCCCTTCGTGCTCTTCGGGATTGTCGTCCTGATCCTCATATTCCGACCGCGCGGCCTGGGCGGACTTTTGGAGGATGTCCGTGAGTAATCAGCAAAAGCTCATCGGCCGCCGCGCCTACCGACCGCACTGGCCGGTGGATTCGGCGAAGGTGTTCAAGCGACGTCGCTGGCCTGGCACCAAGCGATCGATGTTGAAGTTGTCGGGTCGCTATAACCCCAAGACGTTGCGCCGGGAGATGGTGCTGACCGATAAGAAGCCGCTGTTCTGGTCGGTGGGGCTCTTGGCATTGCTTCTCCTGCCGATCGGAGTCGCATCGGATCGATTCTTCACGATGTTCGGCATCATCTGCATCTACGCGGCGATCAACGTGATGTGGACTTTGATCATCGGCACCGCAGGGCTGCAATCCTTCGCCACCTTGGCCACGGTAGGTGTGGGTGCGTACGGTGCCGGCTACCTGAGTGTGACGTACGGCATCCCGTGGCCGGTGATGTTGCTGGTCGGTGCGTTGCTCGGTGGCGTCATGGGTTGGCTGATCAGCCTGCCGGCCCGCCGCCTCGACGGCCTGTATTACTCGCTGTTGACTTTGGGTCTGTCGGAGTTCATGAGCACCTTCGACACGCAGTCTGATGCCCTCGGTGGCAAGTGAAACGGAGCCGTATTCGGGGTTGCGCGCATCGTCCCGGCGGACATGCTCACCACACAGCTCGGACAATCTCTGCTGTATCTCACCGCGTTCATCGCCCTTCTCATTGCTCTGGCTGTCTTCCGCTGGGTTAACGGCGGTAGGACCGGCATCTTGCTCCGGGCTGCTGCGACCAGCAAGGAGGACGAGTCGTTCGCGTCGGCGCTGGGAATCGATTTCAACAAGGAGCGCACCAAGGTCTTTATCATCGCCTCGGCGATGCTAGGTTTCCTGGGCGCCTTCTACGCGACTTACATCGGTGGAACATCACTTCAGATCTTCAGCCTCGACCTGCTGCTGTTGCTCTTGGCGATGATCGTCATCGGAGGCCTTGGTCGAGCCGAAGGTGCGGTCGTGGGCACGGTGATCGTGGTGGGAATCACGCAGTGGTTCACCGACTGGGGTCCCTGGCGCATCGTCCTGGTGGGTGTGCTGGCCCTCGCGTCGGTGCTGTTCACCCGAAACGGCCTGTTCGGCTTAAAGGTTCAGATCAAGGAGATTAGGGAGCGCCGACAGGCATTGCACCGCGCAGCGCTCACCGGGCGGTACGCCGAGTATCTGCCACAGCAAGCACCGGAGATCTTGGACAAGTCCCAGATCGTCGGTCGTGTCTACGAGCGTTCATTGCGCGACCGGCTGCGCTCATGGATCAATCAGGATCTGATCGCCGAGCACGAAGCAAAGCCGATGGGTCAGCACTCCGACCATCTCGAACGGATGCTGAACTACTTCCGCAAGGCACCGATACCAGACAAGTACGCCGTGTACTGCGAAGTGCCGTTCGAGTCCTACCGGGTCGTCGCACTGAGCGGATTGCCGGGCGTACCGCCTCGCATGGTGGACGACAAGGTGTATCCGACCTTGGAGCAGGCCTACCACGCGGTATTCCTTCGACGAGTCAACGATCTACGAGCATCCTGATCGGAGTTAAAGATGGCAACAGTCGCAATTACCGGGTACACGGACAAGATCAGTGTGGCACCGGGCGAGGAGATCTCGTTCAAGCTCAGCGTCGACAATGCCCCGAGCGCTCAGGTAGACATCGTGCGCTTGATTCACGGAGACGAACACCCCGATGGTCCCGGGTTCATCGAGGAGGTCGTTCCGGCGACATGCTCGGGTGAGCATGCGGTCAAGAAGCAATTCGTGGATGTAGGTAACGCCGTCGTCTTCGTCGATCCTGCCGGCAAACTCGACCTGACCGGCCCCTTTACTTTGTGGTCGTTCATCAACCCGACCACCCCGGACAAGGGGCGTCAGGTAGTCATGGGCAAGTTCGCGCTGCACGAGACGGCTGGGTACGCCCTCGGCATCGATGCGCACGGGCGGCTGGCCTTCTGGGTTGGGAATGGAACCGACACCGACGAAATCGTCTCGCCTGTGCCGTTGATTCACCACACGTGGTACTTCGTAGCTGCCAGTTTCAACCCTCGCTCGGGCGAAGCAATCGTGATGCACCAGGCGGTTGTCAACCCGTACAACGGTCGTCTGGGCAAAGTCGCACCATTCGACCATCGCGCTGTCGTGGAGCAGAAGTTGCGAGTGAAACCACGTGCGTCGAGTAGTTCATTCATGTGGGGGGCGGCGCAGAATTCCGCGACCGTTCGAGGCCTCTTCCGTGAGTTCTCCTTCAACGGAAAGATCGATCGGTCCGGCGTGATCGATGGAGCCCTGTCGGTCAAGGAGCTCGAAGCATTGGCCAAAGATCCGATGACGTACCCGGGCGCGATCGCTACGTGGGATACGACCGAGGGCTACGGCCCCGACGGCATCGACGACCTGGTGCGTGATGTCTCGGGATCGGGCATCGATGGCGTGGGGATCCAGCGGCCGGTTCGCGCGATGACGGGATACAACTGGTCGGGCAAGCACGATGACTGGCGTGTATCTCCGGGGGAGTACGGCGGTATATCCTTCCACGACGACGCCGTCATGGACTGCGAATGGG
>JBMTHB010000253.1:0-2795 GCA_049435845.1 Candidatus Nanopelagicales bacterium
GCTGGTCCTTCTCGCCCTCGATCTTCTCGGCAACGGCCTCGACGGCTTCCTCGACCTTCTCGGCTACCGCTTCGACGGCTTCCTCGACCTTCTCGGCAATGGCCTCCGCGGCCTCCTCCACCTTGGCCGCAACCTTGCGGGGGGCGGGGGTCTTGGGCTCGTTGGCAGCTTCCTTGACGGCGCTCTCGTAGGCGACCTTCTTGTCGGCCTTGGGCTCGGCGACCTTCAAGGTGCCCTCGGCACCGGGCTCGCCCTTGAACTTCTGCCAATCGCCGGTGACCTTGAGGATCGCGGCCACGGCCTCGGTGGGCTGCGCGCCCACGCCGAGCCAGTACTGCACCCGCTCGGAGTCGACCTTGATCAGGCGCGGCTCGTCGAGTGGCTGGTAGATGCCGATCTCCTCGATGGCACGGCCGTTGCGGGCGGTGCGGGAATCGGCGACGACGACGCGGTACTGCGGTGCGTGGACCTTGCCTACGCGCTTCAACTTGATCTTGACTGCCACGGGTGGCTGCTCTCCTGACGTATGGCGGTCGGCTTCGCTTCGACGTGGGGTGTCACGCGAATCCGACTCAGGGCCACGCCCACGACGAGAACCCCGAAAGTGTGCCAGAGGGTCAAGATGGCGTGCCCGCCGGGGCTAGGAGAGGAGCTTCTTCAAGTCGTCGGGGAGTTGGGACAGATCCGGCGGCGTGCTGAAGTCCGGTGGGGTCAGCTGCCCGTCCGTCTGCTCGATCCCCGCCCCGGACTCCTGCGCTGCCCGCTTGGCCGGGTTTCCGCTGCGTCCCTTCTTGCCCTTGCGGACGTTCTGCTTGGGCATCTTCCCCTTGGACTTCTTGCCACCACCCATGCCAGGCATGCCCGGCATACCCGGCATGCCGCCGCCCTTGCCCATCTGGCGCATCATCTTCTGCGCCTCGCCGAAGCGCTCGATCAGACCGTTCACATCGCTGACCTGGGTCCCCGAGCCGCGGGCGATGCGCGTGCGCCGCGAAGCGTTCAAGATCTTCGGGTCTTGCCGCTCGGCCGGGGTCATCGACTGGATGATCGCGGCGACGCGATCGAGCTCACGGTCATCGACCTGATCGAGTTGCTCCTTCATTTCCCCCATGCCCGGGAGCATTCCTAGGATCTTCCCCAGCGAGCCCATCTTCTTGATGGACTGCATCTGTTCCAGGAAGTCCTCGAGGGTGAAGTCCTCGCCGGTTTGCACCTTGCGGGCCATCCGTTCGGCCTGCTCGGCGTCGAAGGCCCGCTCCGCCTGCTCGATCAAGGTCAAGACATCGCCCATGTCCAGGATGCGATTGGCCATCCGGTCCGGATGGAACGCCTCGAAGTCGTCGAGCTTCTCCCCTACCGAGGCGAACATGATCGGCTTCCCGGTCACCGACACGATGGACAGCGCTGCACCACCACGCGCGTCGCCGTCGAGTTTGGTGAGCACCACCCCGTCGAAGCCGACGTGTTCGCCGAACTGCTCGGCAGTGGCTACCGCGTCCTGACCGATCATGGCGTCGACGACGAGCAGGACGTTGTCCGGTCGCACCGCATCCCGCACCTGGCGCAGTTGGTCCATCAACTCCATGTCGATAGCAAGGCGCCCGGCGGTGTCGACGATCACGACGTCGTGGAGTGCGGTCTCCGCCTGGGCCCTGGCATCTGTGGCGACCCGCACCGGATCGCCCACTCCGTTCCCCGGTTCGGGCGCGAAGACCGGGACGCCGGCGCGTTCCCCCGTGACGATCAGTTGATCGACAGCGTTGGGACGCTGCAGGTCGGCAGCAACGAGCAACGGGGTGTGACCTTGGCTTTTGAGGAAAGAGGCGAGCTTTCCGGCGAGGGTGGTCTTGCCCGCACCCTGGAGACCGGCGAGCAGGATGACCGTCGGCCCCGTCTTAGCGAAGTGCAATTGCCGAGTCTGGCCACCGAGGATCCCTACGAGCTCCTCGTGCACGATCTTGACGACCTGCTGCGCGGGGTTGAGCGCACCGGAGACTTCAGCCGAGAGTGCGCGCTCCTTCACCCGAGCGGTGAAAGATCGAACCACCGGAAGGGCAACATCGGCTTCGAGCAGCGCTGTGCGGATCTCGCGCACCGTCGCATCGATATCGGCTTCGGACAGTCGCCCCTTGCCGCGCAGACCCTTGAAGGTCGCTGCAAGGCGATCCGACAACGACCCGAACAACCCGGCTCCTCAATACGACGGCAGTCCTATAAGCGTGACCGTCAGACTAACGCGCCTGGAGCGCGGCCTGCACCGTGGTGCGCACGGCGTCTGCGTGGTCATCACCGAGAGGCGCACCGAGACGATCGGTGATGAAGAAGGCGTCGACCACCTCCGAACCCAGGGTGTCGATCTTGGCTCCTGTCACCACCGCATCGGCAGCCACCAGAGCCCTGGTGATGCGGTACAGGAGCGCCGGCTCGTCGTGCGCGCGTACTTCCACGACTGTGTGGGTTCGTGGAGAGCGGTCGATGAGCACCTTCGGGGGAACCGGAGCAGGGCCTACCTGATCGCTGGACTGCCGGCGTGCGAGTCGCCCATCGATGTCGAGGTCTCCGGCTAGCGCAGCGCGTAGATCCGAGGAGATCGCCTTCTCGTCCGGCGGTTCTCCGAACAGCGGACGGACGAACCACTCCTGCGCTGCGCGGGCGCCCTGCGTCCGAATCCGCGCCCCGCGGATGTGCAGGCGATGCGTCGAGAGCACCCCCGCGACGATGCTCAACAAGCCGAAGCGGTCATGCGTTGCGACGACGATCGAGCACCCGTCGTCGACCGGGGTGACCGAAACCGG
>JBMTHB010000254.1:0-2793 GCA_049435845.1 Candidatus Nanopelagicales bacterium
TCGGTCCGAGCGCCGGTTACATCACCGGTGCGGTCATCCCGGTCGACGGGGGACTGGGCATGGGGCACTGACACTCGAGGAAGAGGTAGCTCGTGGGATTGCTGGCAGATCGCACCATCGTCGTCACCGGTGTGCTAACCGATCAATCGATCGCTTTCCATGTCGCACGCCTCGCGCAAGAGGAGGGTGCGCGCGTCATTCTGACCAGTTTCGGTCGGACCATGTCCTTGACGAAGCGATCCGCTACGCGCTTGCCATCGGAAGCTCCGATCATGGAGCTCGATGTGACCGACGATCAGCACCTGTCCACCTTCGCGCAGCGTTTACGTGAACACACCGACTCAGTCCACGGTCTGGTCCATTCCATTGGTTTCGCCCCCGAGACAGCTCTGGGCGGAAACTTCCTCACAACCCGCTGGCCCGATGTGGCAACGGCCATGCACGTGTCCGCCTACTCACTCGCGTCGTTGACCGTGGCCACCAAACCCCTGATGAAAGCCGGAAGCGCCGTGGTAGGCCTGGACTTCGATGCCACCGTCGCGTGGCCGACCTATGACTGGATGGGAGTGGCGAAGGCCGCACTCGAATCGGCGTCTCGGTATTTGGCGCGCGATCTGGGTCCCGAGGGCATCCGCGTCAATCTGGTTGCCGCGGGGCCGATCCGAACCATGGCGGCCAAGAGCATCCCTGGCTTCGAGGAATTCGAGACCGTCTGGCAGGAGCGAGCGCCCTTGGGCTGGGATGTCAACGATCCGACCCCGGCAGCCAGGGCGTGCGTGGCACTGATGTCTCCGTGGTTCCCTGCCACGACCGGGGAGATCGTGCATGTCGACGGCGGAGTCCATTCGCAGGGAGCCTGATCCATGCATCGCCTGATCTTGTTGCGTCATGCCAAGAGCGACTATCCGCCAGGTGTTCCCGATCACGACCGGCCGCTGAGCGAGCGGGGTCGACGCAATGCCGCCACTATCGCTGAACGGCTGAGCACCTTCGTCAGTGTGGGTGAGAGCGTCCACGCAGTCGTGTCGACAGCGGTCCGCGCTGAGCAGACGTGGTCTGTCGTCGTGCACGGCAGCGGATTCGGGCATGACATGGATATTTCACAGCGCAGCGACCGAAGTCTGTACCTAGCGGAGCCGGCCACGCTTCTCGAAGTCGCCTCGATCATCGATGCTGACGTCGGTATCATCATCGGACACAATCCGGGCCTGGAAGAACTGGCCCGCTCGGCCGATTCCGCTCCGGAACTGCGCGACCGGAAGTCCGGTATACGTCTGCAGGAGAAGTTCCCCACTAGTTCCTTCGCCGTGTTGGAGTGTTCCACGGAGTCTTGGCAGGCGTCGGACATTACGTGCACCGGTTTCGTCATCTGCCGATAATCGGGTTCACACGGGTGGTCGTACCGGAATTCCATCGCGGGCATCGGCGAGTTCCACCTCTTGACGCGTGATGCCCATCAGATAGAGAACGCTGTCCAGATAGGGAACGGAGACGGAGGCATCGGCCGCAGCCTTCGCGATCGGCTTGGCATTGAAGGCTATGCCGAGGCCGGCCGCTTCCAGCATGTCGATGTCGTTGGCGCCGTCTCCGATCGCAACAGTCCGACGTCGGGGGATTCCGAAACGTATGGCGAGGTCCTCCAGCACCTTGCGCTTGCCGGGGCGATCGATCACCTCACCTACCACGCGTCCGGTGAGCCGCCCACCTTCGATTTCCAGGGTGTTTGCGCGCAGTTCGGCTACCCCCAGCTCCTTGGCGATGGGTGCGACGACCTGCATGAATCCGCCCGACACAAGCGCGATCCGGTAGCCGAGCCGATTCAACGTGCGACACAGCGTTCGCGCTCCGGGGGTCAACTGGATCCGGTCGCGGACCACCGGCAGTATCGTCTCCGGAAGTCCGGCAAGAAGCGCCACACGCTGATGAAGTGACTCGCTGAAATCGATCTCTCCGGCCATCGCTCGTTCGGTGACCGCAGCCACCGCCTCCTGCTGCCCGGCCTCAGCCGCCAACAGATCGATGACCTCATCCTGGATGACGGTGGAGTCGACATCCAGCACCACCAAGTACTGCCCCCGAGATTCCAACCCGGTTTCTTGGACTGCGATGTCCACGTGCCGTTCCGCGGAAACGATGGCCAGCGGGCGACGCAGATCGTCCGGATCCACACCGGAACCTTCGAACCCGATCGCGGTAACCGGATAGTGCGCGATCCGCCGAATGCGATCGATATTCCCACCACCTGCCGCGATGTGGCCAGCGATGTCGGCGACGGCCTTTGGGTCTAGGTCACTAGCCATCATCGTGATCCGGAAACCACCGCTGGTCGGCGGTGAAATATCGTGCTCCACCTCGTGACGGGTGTCGATTACTACTTCCATCTCGAGGCGCGCTGCCAGCGCTATGATCAGTGGGCGTAGCGAAGCCACGTCGCTGTCCGACCCGTCGACCGAACACGCCAGGATCAATCGATCGCGCATGACGATCTGATCGATATCCCGCACGACCACAGGAAGACTCGCGCATGTCAGGAAAAGATCACGGGTAACGCCAGGGCGATCTTGGCCGCTGAGGGTGACGACCATGGTCGCCTGATGCGCTCCGGTCATGATGAGTACACCGTACTGAGCGGCAACGCGCCGTCGATCTCGACACCCCTAGGGTGACGACGTGCGGGTGTTGTCGATGGAGGGCGTGGGGGTGCGACGCGGGGCGAGTCATCTGCTGGACGGTCTGGATTGGGATGTTGATCACCTGGAGCGCTGGGCGGTCATCGGTCCCAATGGCGCAGGG
>JBMTHB010000255.1:0-2780 GCA_049435845.1 Candidatus Nanopelagicales bacterium
CGGTTGCGCGGACGGCACCGCTATCGCCGAGTTCCTGCCCCAGGTTGCAGGCAACGGTGGCGAGCAGTGCTCGACGTGGGCTGACTGCGTGGCTCTGATCGCTGCTGGCTCCGATATCGACTTCCAGGGCGTTACTGGCCCGGTCGACTTCAACGAGTACGGCGATCTGGCTCAGGGCACGATCTCGATCAACGAGTACACCTCGAACACCGAGTTCGCAGAGATCGGCAAGGTCACCGCGGACGTGCCGCTGCCGTAAGGCATCGCACGCCTCACGGCGACTGGGGCCCTGCTTCCCTCGGGAAGCAGGGCCCTTCCCTTTCCGCCGAACCTGCACACATACGCGCCGAACCTGCACACATACGCGCCGAACCTGCCGGCCATCCACAGGCTTCCAGACCGTTGACCAGCGTCCACAAACTTGCGGTCATTGGTTGGCTTCAACGGCCTCGCCCCGGATCCTTGAATGATGAATACGCAACTCTTGGGGAGCATCAACGACGTCGATGACGTAGCCAGGCGGATTACCGCCGTATCCGAAGGTGGTCCGGCGGACTCCGTCGTTGTCGGCTTCAGTGCAGCCGCGTTGTGGGGTATGCCCCTTCCCCCGTCGGTAGCCGAGTGGATGGAGACCGGACCTGTGTCATTGAGTCGAAGGGCAGCGGCCGTTGCAAGCCGGCGGTCGAGTGTTGACGGGCACTCCATTGACATCCCGGAGTCTCATTGCACGGCGCATCGCTCACTGTGTGTCACAACCGCGGCTCGCACGTGGGTGGATTGTGCCGCGCTCGAAGCGCCAGATCATCTACTTGCGATGGGAGATTGGGCCCTCGATAGAGACCTCGTGTCGCACAACGAATTGAGCACCGTCATTGAATGGGCTCGAGGTCGAAGGGGCGTAGTTCTCGCGCGTCAGGTGTTGCCGTGGCTGCGTCGAGGTGTCGAGTCAGCCCAGGAATCCCGATTGCGTTGGCACCTGATTGCTCATGAGTTTCCTGAGCCGGAGATCAACCCCGAGATCGTGCTCCCGGGAGGCCGGATGGTTCGACTTGACCTGGCCTACAAGGGCTTACGAATCGCCCTCGAGTTCGATGGAGACTGGCACGTTCATAGTCGTTCGCATGACGAGGATCGGCGCAACCAGTTGAGAGCGGCAGGGTGGAAGGTGATTACCGCCACGAAGGATGACTTGGGTGATCCCTCAGATGTGCTGCGTCAATTGCGAGCGTCAATCAATGAGCGCACATCAGTGCGGCGGCGTAGATGGTGAATCCGTACCGTTAGCCCGCAAATTCGCGTGGAATACCCGCAAGTTCGCGGGAAATACCCGCAAGTTCGCGTGGAATACCCGCAAGTTCGCGTGGAATACCCGCAAGTTCGCGTGGAATACGCGCAAGTTCGCGGGGTTAGGCTTTGGCGAGGGTGCCCAGGTAGAGCTCGACCACCTTGGGGTCGTTCGCCAGATCCCGCCCGGTACCGGTGTAGGCGTTCTTGCCCTGATCGAGGACGTACCCGCGGTCGACGATCTGCAGGCAACGTCTGGCGTTCTGCTCGACGATGATCACCGTGACGCCCGTCTTGTTGATCTCCCGCACGCGCACGAACACCTCGTCTTGGAGCGCAGGGGACAGGCCGGCGCTGGGCTCGTCCAACAGCAGCACGCTGGGCTCCATCATGAGTGCCCGCCCCATCGCGACCATCTGGCGTTCACCACCGGAGAGCGATCCAGCACGCTGCTTGCGGCGCTCGCCCAGCGTCGGGAACAGGTCCACGACCTTGTCGAAGCGCTCGTTGAAACTCTTGGGATCCTGAAAGGCACCCATCTCCATGTTCTCCTCGATGGTGAGTGAGGGGAACACGTTGTTGGTCTGCGGTACGAAGCCCACTCCACGCCGGACGAGTTGGTCGGCGCGGAGGTTCGTGATGTCCTCATCGCGAAGTAGGACGACGCCCTGGTTGATGTGCACCAGGCCGAAGATCGCCTTGAGGAGCGTCGACTTCCCAGCGCCGTTCGGGCCGATGATGCCGACCAATTCGCCGTCTTTGGCGTACAGGTCGGCGCCGTTGAGGATGTTGACACCGGGAAAGTAGCCGGCGAAGAGCTGGTCGGCACGGACGAGGGCCCCGAGCGCTTCCGAGATGTGGATCTGTTCCGGAGTAGCCGGGTGCCCGGTCGCGAGTTGATCGGCATTGAGTTCGATTTCGGTCTCGAACTCGTGTGGATCGTTGGGATCGCCCGGATTCGGCAGATCGGCGGGCTCGGTGTAGTTCATCGGGCACCCCCTTCCGTGAGCGCCTCACCGGATTCGGTGAGGTTCGAATCATGGTGGGCACCGAGGTAGGCATCGATGACGGCCGGGTCCTTCATGACCGAGTCAGGCGGTCCCTCGGCGATCACCTGCCCCTGGGCCATGACGATGACCCAGTCGGAGATGTCGTGGACCATGTCCATGTCGTGCTCCACGAACAACACCGTGGTGCCCTCTTCGCGGATCGCCTTGATATGACCGAGCAGGCTCTGCTTCAGCGCCGGGTTCACACCCGCCATGGGCTCATCGAGCATGACGAGCTCGGGATCGGACATCAGCGCGCGGGCCATTTCCAGCAACTTTCGCTGGCCGCCTGAAAGTGAGCCTGCGAAATCGCCGATCTTCTCGTGCAGATTGAAGCGCTCGAGCAAACCCATGGCGCGCTCCGCGATCTTCTGCTCCTGCACCTTCCACAGGAAGGGGAAGATCGCCGCGAAGAAGTGCACTCCGGTCTGGTTCTAGGCACCCAAC
>JBMTHB010000256.1:0-2775 GCA_049435845.1 Candidatus Nanopelagicales bacterium
ACTCCGAAGCCAACTCGGGCGGATATAGACGCTCGAGCGCCTCGACGACGCGGGCGACGGTGCTGGTCATCGGAGCAGGCTATCCGTGGGCGTATCGATCAATCGTCCAGACCGAAGCCCCGACGTCCGATCGCGTTCAACTCGCCGACCGAGAATCTGTTCGTCCACTGGCGTTCGTAGTGCTCGGCCGGGAAATCGCTCGGACTGGACCCAGTGGCGAAGGCTTCGAATGCGACGGGGGCGTAGTCGCGATTGCGGGGGCACCACGGGGCAGCGGGGATGTACATGACGTTCCCCCAGCCCTTCTGATCCAGCACCGGTGCCACTCCATGCACCAGATCGCAATGCCACCAGACCGAATCACCGGCCCGGACACTCGGGATACCGGTGAGCGCTTGCATCGGAAGCTCGTGCCACTTCTCGTTGGCGGGGAACACCTTGCTCACGGTCACGCCGCACATGCTGTCCTCATCGACATCGGACACGAGCGGACGCATCAGCAGGTAGGCCATGACCTCCGGGATCGGGATGGAATGCAGCACCCCTTGGTCGTGATCCATATCGCTCAGTGCCGTCCAACCCTGGAAGGTGCGGAAGGCCGAGCACATCGTGGTACCCGGGTACTGCGGACCGCTAGTCCGGAAGGCAGCATCCCAGGGGTCGTAGGCCTCGACGTTCCCGCTGTACAGGTGCCGGAAGGCACGTTGGTAGGACTTGGTCATCCAAAGATCGAGGGTTCCGGTATCGATATGCGTACCGAGTCCAGCAGAATCGGCTCCCTCGGGCCTGCGGCGTATGCGGTCCGGGTAGAGGGAATCCCGATCCGGGTCGAACCACTCCACATCCAACGACGAACTGGTCCAGTGGCTGTTCAGGAAGGACTGCACAGCCGCCATCCGATCGCTTTGCCTGGCCTGCATCTGCGCGTGCGACCAGTAGATGGGATAGATCTCCGGGCGCGAACCCACCGAACCGAAGAAGTCATCGCCGGAGCCACGGTAGTTCTCGAAGAACTGATTGCTCTCTACGTAGTCGACGATCTGCTGATCCCACGACAGCGCCTGATCTCGTTCGAAGTGACCGCGCACCACCAAGCACCCTCGCGCCTTGACCGCTGCGCGCTGCTCCTCGGTGACGGTTCCGCCAGCGATGTCCTGGTAGTCGATCTCCGGCCACACTCGGCGGCCCTGTGCCTTCAGCGCATCGACTTCGCTCACGCGTTCGGCGATGCGATCCTCGATCGCGCCGAACGCTTCCTCGACGGATCGTCCCGAGGCTTCGATGGCCGATCGGATGGCTCGCTTCACTTCGACGGTGGCGGCCGTGAGATCGGCCGGGGTGGACTCCCAGTGCGGCAGGTTCTCGACGACAGGATCGACAGTGACGTGTTGCATGGCAGGAAGTCTAGGACCGGAACTGGGCCGATCGGTGTCGATCGTTTCAGTCAGGGACATGCCGGTCGGCGCTAGGGTCGTGCGCGATTCGGCGCGTCGGGGAGAAGGGCTGGGCCACGGCTATGCAGGTGGAAACGTTGGGAAATCCGATCGGCGTGGTGGTCGTCGGGACCGGCCAGATCGGCCAGGTGCACGTGGAGTGCGCGCGTCGAGCTGGGGTGGAAGTACTCGGACTGGTGGGGTCGAGCCCGGAACGAGCTGAAAGCAAGGCGCGCCAGTGGCGCGTGCCACGCGTCTACTCCGACCTCGAGTCGGCTCTGGCTGATCCCGATGCCGACGTGATTCACGTTGCCAGCCCGAACAATCTGCACGCGGCGCAGGCGGCACAAGCCGTTGCCGCCGGAAAGAACGTGATCTGCGAGAAGCCCTTGACGATCGATTCGCTCCAGGCGGCCGACCTCGTCGATCAGGCACGTTCAGCCGGGGTGGTGAACGCGACGTGCTTCAACTTCCGGTTCTACCCGCTGATGCACGAGGCCACGGCGATGGTCGCACGCGGGGATATCGGTGAGCCATTGTTCTTGACCGGTTCTTACCACCAGGACTGGTTGATGCGCAGCACCGACTGGAACTGGCGATTGGAACCCGAGCGTGCCGGGCGATTGCGGGCCGTCGCCGATATCGGCTCCCATTGGCTGGATCTGGTGACCTGGATCGCGGGACGGAACGTCACGGAGGTGATGGCCGACCTGCACACTCTGGTGCCGACCCGGTTGAAACCCGAAGGGGAAATCGAGACGTTCAGTGGAGTCGCTGCCACAAATGGAATGCAAGTCTCCATGGATACCGACGACGCAGCCACCGTGGCATTGCACCTCGACCACGGGACACGAGGCTCGTTCACTGTGAGCCAGATGTCCGCAGGACGCAAGAACGATCTGCGGTTCGAGATCGCAGGTAGCGAGGGCTCGCTCATGTGGAGTTCGGAGCGCAGCGACACACTGTGGATCGGCCACCGTGGACGCACCAATGAAGTGCTGTTGAAGGATCCGGTGCACTTGGACCCGACCGCGGCCGAGGTGGCCTTCTACCCGGGTGGGCATGTCGAGGGCTACGGCGAAGCGTTCACGAGTTTGTTCCGCGCCATCTACGCGGATGTGGCGCGAGGAGGACCGGCTGCACGGACCGCCTATCCGACGTTCGAGGACGGCTACCGCGGACTGCTCGTCGCCGATGCGATCCTGGCCAGCAGCGATACCCGGTCATGGGTAGAGGTGAAACCAACCCGATCCGCGTGAGCACACGGCGCATCGGTAATCTCGCTGCGGGCCCATAGCTCAGTTGGCTAGAGCGCTTCCCTTACAAGGAAGATGTCATCGGT
>JBMTHB010000257.1:0-2760 GCA_049435845.1 Candidatus Nanopelagicales bacterium
GGACCGGCTCCCCGCAGCCGACGACTTCGATGTCATCGACGCCAGCCCGGTGCGTTGCCTGGATGCCGAAGCCTCGAACGCGATGGAGCAGGAGATTGCCGCGGCGCACAAGGATGGCGACACCCTGGGCGGCGTGGTCGAGGTGGTCGTCCACGGATTGCCACCGGGTCTGGGTTCACACGTGCACTGGGACCGCCGCATCGACGCGCGTCTGGCGGCAGCGCTGATGGGAATCCAGGCGATCAAGGGCGTCGAAGTAGGAGATGGCTTCCACTTGGCACAGATCCGCGGATCGCAGGCCCAAGACGAGATCGTCAACGCAGGTGGATCCCTCGCTCGAACGTCGGGCAGATCCGGTGGTACCGAAGGGGGAATGACCACGGGGGAGACACTGCGTGTTCGCGCGGCGATGAAGCCGATCTCCACCATCCCCAAGGCGCTGGCCACCGTCGATGTCAGCACCGGTGAAGCAGCGCAGGCGATCAATCAGCGCTCGGATGTGTGTGCGGTGCCGGCAGCGGGAATCGTCGCGGAGGCGATGGTCCTGCTCACCCTGGCAGACGCGTTCACGGAGAAATTCGGTGGCGACAGCCTTGAAGAAATCCAGCGCAACATCCGCGGGTACCTCGATAACTTGGCCCTTCGCTGATGGCCCCACGGGCGGTCTTCGTCGGAGCACCCGGAGCCGGCAAGTCCACCGTCGGTCGCCGGGTGGCTGAGCGGCTGCGCCTCCCGTTCGCCGATAGCGACGCACTCGTGGAGAAGCGAGTCGGCAAACCGGTCTCCGACATCTTCGTTTCCGATGGTGAGCCCCAGTTTCGGACGTGGGAGCGTGAAGTTATCGCCCAGGCGTTGGCGGATTTTCCTGGAATCTTGTCCCTCGGCGGTGGCGCCATCATGGACGAGCGGACCCGTGAGGCGTTACGCGATCAGCACGTCATCTGGCTTCGAGTGGACCTGGCCCACGCAACCCAGCGTGTGGGAATGAACTCCGCCCGCCCGCTACTCCTCGGTAATGTGCGCGGAACGATGCTGACCATGCTCGAACAACGCACACCGCTGTACGCGGAAGTGGCTAGCGACGTCATCGAGACGAGCGGACGCAGCATCAAGGAAATCGTCACCGATGCGGTGGCTCTGCTCGGTGCGCAGACAAGCGATCGATCATGACCGACCAGGCACGCTCCTTCGAGATCACGGTTCACGCCGAGCATGACTATCCGGTCATCATCGGCCACGGGTTGCTCGGAGAGTTGTCGGGTCTGTGCACCGGTGCTCAGAAGATCGGACTTGTTCACAGCTCGGCGCTGAGCGCATCTGCGGAGGTCATCCGGACGGATCTAGCTGATTCGGGTTTCTCCGTGGTGATGATCGAGGTGCCCGCGGGAGAGGAAGCCAAGTCCGCCGAAGTCGCCGCCTTCGTCTGGAGTGCGCTTGGCTCGAGCGGGTTCACGCGATCGGACGTCCTGGTGAGCCTCGGTGGTGGTGCGACGACGGACCTTGCTGGTTTCGCCGCAGCCACTTGGCTGCGTGGGATTAAGGTCGTGCACATCCCCACCACACTTCTTGCGATGGTCGATGCCGCAGTCGGCGGCAAGACCGGTATCAACACCCAGGCGGGTAAGAACCTGGTCGGAGCCTTCCATAGTCCCAGCGGTGTGCTCTGCGACGTCAATGCGCTGGAAACCCTTCCGCGTAACGATCTGCTTGCGGGCTTCGCCGAAGTGGTCAAGGTGGGATTCACGCACGACGCCAGCATCCTGGCGGACATCGAGAACCGACCCGCAGATTCGACGGATCCATCCGGGGATTTACTTCCCGATCTCATTCGACGTGCCGTTCAGGTCAAGGCCGACGTCGTGTCCTCGGATTTCAAGGAGACGGCCACCGGGGACGTCGTCGGGCGGGCTGCCTTGAACTACGGCCACACCTTCGGCCATGCCATCGAGCGCGTGGAGAACTACCAGTGGCGTCATGGCGCAGCCATAAGCGTCGGCATGATGTACGTAGCTGAATTGGCTCGCCTAGGTGGCAAGCTGTCGTCGGACGACGTCGAGCGCCATCGCGAGATTCTCACCGCCCTCGGATTGCCGGTCACCTATCCGGGCGACCGCTGGGACCGGCTCCTCCCCGCGATGCAGATCGACAAGAAGGCGCGCGGATCGCTCCTGAGGTTCGTGATCTTGCAAGAAATGCAGAACCCGGTCATCTGGGAAGGCCCCGACCCGGCCCTGCTGCAGGCGGCGTACGCGTCCATCAGCGCGTAGGCTCTCACGCATGACGGAAACGCGCGTATGGGTGCTTAACGGCCCCAATCTCAACCGGCTCGGAACGCGCGAACCTGACATCTACGGCACCGTGAGTTACCAAGAACTCGTCGATGCGTCCATCTCCGAAGGAGCAGCGCTGGGTCTGGACGTCGAGGTTCGCCAGACCAACGACGAATCCGAATTGATCACGTGGCTGCACGAAGCCGCAGACAAGTCGATCCCGATCCTGATCAACCCGGCAGCTTTCACGCACTACTCCTATGCCATCCGTGACGCCTGCGCGATGCTCACCGCCCCGCTCATCGAAATCCATCTGAGTAACCCCCTCTCCCGCGAGGAGTTCCGGCACACATCGGTGGTCGCGGGAGTGGCGACCGGCACTATCGCCGGCTTCGGGGTGGACTCCTACCGTCTTGACCTGCGAGCACTGGCGGGGCTGCTGGCTCAGTCGTGAAAGACCCCTCGCTACGCCGCCGGCGCGCGATGGACG
>JBMTHB010000258.1:0-2756 GCA_049435845.1 Candidatus Nanopelagicales bacterium
GAGGCGGGTGCCTACGTTGAGGGAAGTGTGCTGATGCCTGGTGTACGCATCGGTCGTAACGCAGTCGTGCGACGTGCCATCTTGGACAAGGGTGTGGTGGTCCCGGATAACGCTCAGTTGGGAGTGGACCTGGAGCGAGACCGAGGGCTGTACACAGTGAGCGACGGTGGAGTGGTGGTGCTGGGCAAGGGCGTCGTCGCCGAGTAGCCCTTAGAGGATCTCACCGGAGAAGGCGCCGTTGTACAAGATCGCATGATCGCGACCTTCCTCAGCCGCCAGGGATTCCGAACGTCGCGCGGCCGCGACCCAGCCACACGAACAAACTGCTTGCACGAAGTGCTGCTGGATTCGTCGAAGGCAGACTTCGTGTTGCATCATGGTCTCCTGCGTTGGTGCCGACTGTCGTCTCTCGTTCACGGGTTCTCGACTCCTCGGATCTCCCCCGACGCTCATGATCGAAGCGGCTCGCGGGCACTGCGGCGGTGTGGAGCGTAAGTCGGTTAGGGACCTGGGAAGCGAAGGGCGGGTGAACGGCACATGAACGGCGCGACCGGGATGCGACGAGCCGGCACCTGGCTGACCCTGGTGTTGTCAGCTGTGGGAATGCTGATCCTCGGGCCACCTGCGGCGAACGCCGTCGTCGGGGGCGCGCCAGTCGGCGTCGAACAAGTGCCGTGGCAGGCCTTGGTCATCGTGGAGCCCGAAAACCGACTCTGTGGCGGGGCGATCATCGGCGAAACGTGGATCGCAACCGCCGCACACTGCGTGGTCGGTTTCGGTGGCGATGACATCGAGGCGCACGTGGGTATCTCGTCGTTGTCCGAACGCGGACTTGCCAACCGGGTGCAGATCGCCGAGGTCATCGTGCACCCCGACTGGGAGCCGAGGAATTTCCGCAACGACATCGCGTTGCTCCGCCTCGACACCCCGATTCCAACGAGCGCTCGTGCGCAATCGATCTCCCTTCCCGTCGGCCTAGATGCGGCGACGTGGCCTCCAGCCGGAACCCCTGCCGCTATCAGCGGGTGGGGAGCAACAGAATTCGGAGGGCAACTGAGCAATCAACTGCGGCGCGCGGACGTTCAGATCCTGGGTGGGCCCTCGGACACCGAGTGCGGGCGCTACGGAACCAACTTCGATGCGGCCGTGGAGATATGTGCTGGGTCACCGGCAGGAGGCGTCGACGCCTGTCAAGGTGACAGCGGAAGTCCGCTTGTGGTCGGTGTCTCAGGAACGCCCATGCTGGCGGGCTTGACGAGCGTCGGTTTCGAGTGCGCTCGGGTCGACTACCCGGGCATCTACACGCGGGTCACTTCCTTCGTCCCGTGGGTCCAGACCTACCTACCGGCGGCAGCATCCATTCCGTCGATACCCACGAGTGTGACTGTCGAGGCTTTGGCGGGAGAGCGTCTCTTAGTGCAATGGCAGGCTCCTCTCGTCGGCGTGCAACCCATCTCCTATCGAGTCGACGTGCAACCCGGCGGCCAGCAGTGCCAGGTAGCGGCCAGCGAACTCGCGTGCGTGATCGGTGATGTGCCAGCTGGCCGGTTGTACGAGGTGGTGGTAACTTCCCTCCTTCCCACGCCCACCGAGATCTCCGCGGAGCCGGTTCCGGTGGTGAGCGTGGATGGCGTGGCCGCGGTCGGGAAACTCGTCAAGCCGCGCCGACTGGCGACGTGGGCGGGGCTGACCGTTCGAAGTATGGATGTGGTTCGACTGTCGGTGCCACCCCGCTCCCGAGCGGTGTGCGACAGGGTCGGAAGCGTGACGCGACCCCGTGGTGTGCGGACTTCGGATCCTGGAGTCTGCGCCGTGCGGGTGCGGGTGGTGCGCCCGAACGGGGTTTCGAAGCGATCGGTCTCCTATGTGGGGGTGCGCACAGGCTGATGGTGGCCGGGTGCGTTGGGCGCTGTTACCGAGGGAGTTGGTGCTGTTCCACGGCGTAGGCGCGCGGACCTCGCGCAGTCCACTCTCGATGGATGACCAGCATCCCACCGGGCGCCAGCCGGGTGTCCCAGTTCGGGTCCTCGGCGATGGTCGAAGGCGATAGATCGAGGCCGACGGCTAGGGCGCCTACCACGGCAGGCAGCACGGGTCGGTGAGTGCACACGACCATCGGCACCGGCTGCTGGAGCAGGTCGCGAGTACGCCGCTCGGTGTCGGATGGGTCGGTTGCATGACCGAATTCGCTCAGGGCGGGCTCGAGGTGAACGTCTACGCCGATGGACTTCGCATACCGATTCACAGTGGAGACGCAGCGCTTGAACGGAGATGAATGGATCTGCTCGATGCCGTATGCGTCCAGGACTTCGGTGAGTCGCTTGGCTTCGCCTCTGCCGCGGCCCGATAAAGGTCGGTCAGCATCGTCCTGCCCGTCGAAGTCGGCCCGCTTCATCGCCTTGGCGTGCCGCAGGATGATCAGGGGAGTGGTGGTCGGCGCCGTCGTAGCGGTGCGCACCAGTCCTGCGTCGTCCGGATAGGTCAGGAAGTGTTCGGCTTCTGCGGTCGGCACCCATCGGATTTCGTCGACTTCCTCATCCGGGGCGAATCCTTCATCACCTCGGACCCGACCGATCCAGTAGTCGACGATCTTGTCCTGGCCATCGGCGACGTAGCGCAACGTGGGCAATCGTGTGGCAAGCGATACCCGGTAGCCCGTCTCCTCATCGCACTCCCGCACAGCCGCGCATGGAACGGTCTCCCCTGAGTCCACTTTGCCCTTCGGCAATGACCAGTCCTTGCGGCTGGGACGGTGC
>JBMTHB010000259.1:0-2755 GCA_049435845.1 Candidatus Nanopelagicales bacterium
TGATCGTTCCTGGAGCGGTCGATGTCGATGCCCTGATCGGCAACGTCGAGCTCCTGGCCGAAGTGACCAGGCTTGCCGGGATCGCATCGATCACGATGAGTATCTGCACCGGCTCTTTCGCGCTCGGCGCTGCGGGGCTTCTCGATGGTCGATCGTGGACGACCCACCACGAGGATGTAGATGGTCTCGCGGAGTTGATCGGTTCAACGGGTGCGCACCGCGATTGCCGCTGGGTCGACAGTGGATCGATCATCACTGGAGGCGGTCTGTCCTCAGGGATCGCCGCGGCACTCCATCTGGTCGAGCGTTTGCACGGACGGGAACTAGCTGCTCGTACCGCTCGACAGATCGAATACGTGTGGGATCCCGAAGACGGAGTGATCGATGGCTAACCGGCTCGTGCGCGCGACATCGCCGTATCTGCTCCAACATGCGGAGAACCCGGTGGATTGGTGGGAGTGGAGCGAGGAGGCCTTCGACGAAGCTCGGCGTCGAGGTGTACCGATATTCCTGTCCATCGGGTACTCAGCGTGTCACTGGTGTCATGTGATGGCACAGGAATCCTTCGATGACGAAGCGACTGCTGCGTACCTGAACGAGCACTTCGTATCGATCAAGGTCGATCGAGAGGAGCGACCGGATATCGACTCCATCTACATGGAGGCGACGGTTGCTATGACCGGCCACGGTGGCTGGCCGATGAGTGTGTTCTTGGACCATGATGGTCGACCGTTCTATCCAGGGACCTACTTCCCACCAACCCCCCCACATCACATGTCTGCCTTCCCCCAAGTACTGCAGGCGATCAACGATGCATGGAATGAGCGTCGAGACGAGATCGAAGCGGCCGGGCAACGGATCGTCGATGCGCTGTCCCGTCGACAACTCGCCGAGGGTGCCGCGCATCCTCCGACATTGGTGGAGATGGATGCCGCGGTGACGGCACTGATGGAGGACTTCGATGGGGATTCCGGTGGCTTCGGTGGTGCGCCCAAGTTCCCGCCGTCGATGGTGTTGGAATTCTTGATCCGGTACGCGAGTCTCCCCGGCGCTGCACATGGCACAGCAGCGCTCGACATGACGGAGCGGACCTTGGAAGCGATGGCGCGCGGAGGAATGTACGACCAACTAGGTGGTGGTTTCGCTCGGTACTCGGTCGATGATCGATGGATCGTGCCGCACTTCGAGAAGATGCTCTACGACAACGCACTCCTCCTGCGCGTCTACCTGCATTTCTGGCGGTTGACCGGATCACCCATGGCCGCGCGTGCGGTTCGCGAGACCGCGGAGTTCCTGATGCGTGATATGACGACCCCGCAGGGTGGGTTCGCGTCGGCGTTGGATGCGGACAGCGAGGGCGTCGAGGGCAAGTTCTACGCCTGGACTCCCGAGCAACTTGTCGAGGTCCTCGGTGCAGCTGACGGAGCTTGGGCTGCGGCGCTGTTCAATGTGACCGAGGCGGGCACTTTCGAACACGGCACGTCCACCCTGCAGTTATTGCGTGACCCGGATGACTGGTCGCGTTGGGCCGATGTGCGCAGGCGCTTATTCGTGGCGCGGGAGGAACGAGTTCATCCCGGACGTGACGACAAGGTGGTGGCGTCCTGGAACGGATTGGTGATCGCCGCACTCGCTGAAGCCGGTCAACTATTCGGCGAGCCATCGTGGCTGGACGCCGCCGTTGCCGCGGCCGACCTATTGATCGCCGTACACCTGGGCGCCCAGGATGACGATCGACTCTGTAGGACATCCAAGGATGGAATCGCCGGGAACAACCTCGGCGTTCTGGATGACTACGGAAGTCTTGCCGAGGGACTTCTCGTCTTGGCGCAGGTGACTGGTGAAGTGGCCTGGTTGCAGTTCGCCGGCATGTTGGTGGACATCGCTCTGCAGCATTTCGCCGACGGCTCCGGTGGATTCTTCGACACAGCAGACGATGCTCCGGAGCTCGTGCGTCGCCCCAAGGATCCTGCGGACAATGCCGAGCCGAGTGGTTGGTTCGCGATCACGAATGCATTGGTGACGTACACGGCCTTGACCGGGTCGAGCGACCATCGAAGTGCGGCCGAGCAGGCGCTCGGGATCGTCACCACCCTCGCCGAGCGTGCTCCACGCGCGGTCGGGTGGGGATTGGTAGCGGCGAGTGCCCTGATCGTCGGCCCGCTCGAGGTGGCCGTCGTCGGTGATAGCGACGCGACAACCGCATTGGTCGACGTCGCCTTCGCGTCCAATTCACCGGGCACCGTGGTCGCCTGGGGGACTATGGACGACGATCACCCGCTGCTGCGCGACCGCAGGACCACTGACGGATTCGCAACCGCGTACGTGTGCCGGGGCTTCGTATGTGATGCACCTGTGACAGGTGAGGCTGACCTGGCCGTTTTGGTCGATGCGCGTAGTGCGTCGTCGTAGGCCCTCGAGGGGGGTAATCTGAGCGGGCGCCACTCCCAGTGACGTGGGTGGTGCGCTGGAAGGGGCGCACGTGGGTCTGTCCGATCTCGCATACGGTGTATACGAACGACGGCTCTACGCCCAACTCGCCGAAGCGGCGAAGTGCGGCCGCACCCCCAAGCACGTCGGCGTGATCTTGGATGGCAACCGCCGCTGGGCCAGTGCACAGGGATCGGCTTCTTCGGTCGGTCACGCCGCTGGTGCGGCGAAGATCGTCGACTTCCTCGGTTGGTGCGACGACGCCGACGTCGAGGTCGTCACCTTGTGGTTGCTGTCCACCGACAACCTGGCACGCCCGCAGCGT
>JBMTHB010000260.1:0-2749 GCA_049435845.1 Candidatus Nanopelagicales bacterium
GTCGAACATGTCTGCCGGAATTGGGCCTGGAGCATCCAGGAGTTCGGTCACCAGCTCCGCCAACCCAGCCTTGACTCCAACGCTTACCGCGTCGAGTTCTTCTCGAGTCGCAACGCCCGCAGCCTCGAGTTCGGCGCCCGTCACGAGCAGTGGATCCCGCGTCTGCCAGTACTCCAACTCTCCCTCCGGGCGGTACGGCGCGGTGTCTGCCCGAGAGTGTCCGGCGAATCGGTAGGTCTTTGCTTCGATGAGCGTCGGCCCGAGGCCCGCACGTGCTCGGTCGACAGCTTCCTGCACACCGACCATCACTGCGTCGACACTCATACCGTCGATACTCACTCCGGGAATGCCGTAAGAGCCCGCGCGGACGTGCAGATCTTCGAAAGGCGTAGTCAAGTTGATCCGCGAGTACTCGCCGTACACGTTGTTGTCGAGGAGGAAGACAACGGGAAGCTTCCAGACCGCCGCGAGATTCAGAGCTTCATGGAACGCGCCGATATTCGCCGCACCGTCTCCGAAGACTGCCACGGCTACCGAGTCCTCACCCCGATTCTGGAAGGCCAAGGCCGCTCCCGCGGCGACAGGGATGCCGCCGCCGATAATGGCGAAAGTGGGCAGCAGACCCACCGACATGTCGCACAAGTGCATGGATCCGCCCATGCCCCCAGTGCAACCTTCGGCTTTGCCCATGATCTCGGCCAACACCGAGCGCGGGCTCATCCCCAGGGCCAATGCCACTCCGTGGCCACGGTACGTCGCGGTCACGATGTCCGTCGGCCGCAGGACAGCGGCCAGACCCACCGCAAGCGCCTCTTGTCCCAGGCAGAGGTGGGTCGTTCCATGGATCACGCCATCCGCGAAGAGAGCGTTCACACGCTCCTCGAAGTCGCGGATCTCCGCCATGCGGGCGTACTGCTCGACCCGACTGCGTTGCAGTTCCATTCGTCGGTCGATGGCAGTGCGAGAGTCGATGGTCATGTGGCGATGCCTTCCTCTATCCACCAAGGGGACGGGACCAGACCTGTTTCCAGGTAGATAGTGATTTGCCTTCCCACCTCGTCCGGCCCCGGTAGGAAACGAGCTTCGAGATCCTTGGCATAGGGAACCGGAACATTGGGGGTAGTTATCCGGAACGGAGGAGCCGTGAGCTCGGTGAAGGCCTCCCGAACCACGGCGGCGACGATCTCGCTCCCCCACCCGCCGGACTCCGGCGCCTCTTCGACGACGACCAGTCGACCGGTGCGCCGAACGGATGAGAGCACCGTCTCGACGTCCCACGGCACCAAACTCAGTAGATCGACGATTTCGATATCCAGATCATGCTGCGATGCTGCCGCAAGGGCGATACTCGTCGTTTGACCCAGTGTGACGACGGTTGCCGACGCACCTGCGCGGACGATGCGCGCCTTGCCGAGTGGAATGATTCCTGCCTCACCGGTTACCACCTCGCCGCGCTGGGCGTACAAAGCGCGAGGCTCGAGGAAGGCGACTGGATCTTCATCCCTGATGGCGGCCCGCAGCAATCCGTAGGCGCTTTGCGCATCACTCGGCACACACACCTTCAGACCAGGGGTGGCAGCAAGCCAGTTCTCGAGAGTTTGACTGTGTTGGCTCCCGAAGCCCAGGCCACTACCTATGGTGCAGCGGACCACCATGGGACAGTTCACCTGGCCCTTGCTCAGGTAGCGGAACTTGGCACCCTCGGTGACGAGTGCGTCCAAGGCCACGCCTAGGAATTCCACGAACATGATTTCGACTACTGGTCGAAGTCCCATCGCTGAGGCACCCACCGCCGCGCCCGTGAAGCCCATCTCAGAGATGGGCGTGTCTCGAACGCGTAGCGGTCCGAACTCCTCGAGAAGCCCGTCGGAGGTCTTGAAGGGTCCACCGGCTGCTGCGATGTCCTCCCCCATCAGCATCACCGCCGGATCAGCGCGCATCTCGTCCGCGAGGGCGGCCACGACCGCCTGGTTCATACGCATTTTCGCCATAGAAATTCAGTCCTAATCGGTTACGCGCTCAGCGCCGGGGGGGTTGATCCGGTATCGCTTGATGTAGTCCTCGTCCAGCTCCCACCCGAGTCCCGGTGCGGTCGGCAGATCGATTCGCCCATCGACGAGCTTCGGTCGGTTGGCGATCAGGTTGTGCCAGATGGGGTCGCGCTGAGGATGGAAGTACTCCAGGTAGGTGCCGTGTGGAATGGAAGCGAGCAGGTGGGCCGCAACTTGGGGCTCTTCGTGATGGGCCATGTTGACGTCGTAGACAGTCGCCATACCTGCCACTCTCCGCCATTCGGTGGGGCCGCCGGACCAGGACGAATCGAAATTGCAGTAGTCGATCGATCCTGTCTCCATGAGGTCACGGCAGCCCGCGGCGGAGAATTCCGTTTGTCCAGCGCACACGGGAATTCCACCCGCCAGTCGGACGTCGCGCATTGCTCGCCTGTCGTTTTGCCATTGACAGGGCTCTTCGAACCACAACAGGCTGCAGTCCTCGACTTCGCGAGCGAACCTGATCGCCTCCATCGGCGTCCAACCTTGATTCGCATCGACGGCGAGTGCGAATGCATCTCCCGCCGCGGCCCGAGCTTCGCGCACGCGAATCGCGTCCTCCTCGGGCGACAGACCACCGACCTTGAATTTCATGCCGGCGAACTGCGACTCCACCAGTCCCTTGACCTCCGCAGTGATGTCTGCGTCCGCGGCGTAGTAGCCACCGATGGTGATGACCGGTACCGAGTCCCGATAGC
>JBMTHB010000261.1:0-2747 GCA_049435845.1 Candidatus Nanopelagicales bacterium
GCGGACTCGAGCGGTTCTGGGCAGCCCTCGAGTCTGGATCTGGGTTGTCGAGTCGCATCTGGGCTTCGATTCGAGGGGGGTGGTGGAGTCCCGTGTTGTCATTGTTTTGCTCTTCGAGGAGCGGCCACAACGCGCCTCCGCCAGGTCCGAACGAGCGCCGGCAGCCTAGGAGGCCAGCCGCCGGCGGATCTCGATGGCCCGCTGGACCGGCGGGTCGTGGGTCGGCAGCCGATCGTGAAACACGATCAGGTCGAGCAACTCGTCGATGATCCGTGTCAGTTCCTCGGCCCGCTCATCGGCAGCGAAGAACTTCGCCCAGCCGGCTCGCCGTGAGGCGTCCAGGGCGTGGAGGGTTCGGTCGTTGGGTGTCATGGTGTTCCTTTCGTTGTGCTTCTACCTATTGCACGGTTTGGCTGGGTTTCTGATGTAGCTGACGTGTATAACTGCCACTTCGCACGGGAAAACCGGCAGGTTAGGTGCCGAAAAGCAATGTGAAATGAGTCACATGAAAGAAATCTCGAGATTGAGGTTGTCAAGAGCTGTCGGGTTCAGTACCCTGACCCTGTCACTTACAAGGAGGAGCAATGGCACAGCACGCAAACAAGGCGGTCAAAAGACTGTTCAAGCAGATCGAGGCTCTCGGGTTCGAGATCATCGCACGCAAGAACGGTTTCGTGATCTACCCCCCGAAGGAGATCGGCGGACAGCCCTACTACACACACGGAACACAGAAGGCGATCAAGCCGATCGTCAAGCAGTTCAAGAAAATCTACGACGTCGATCTCGACATGACATCTTGAGGAGTACAAATGGCAACACGAGGAATCATTGGAGTGTATTGCGGACAGGGAGCGTGGCGCGGACGCTACGTGCATTGGGACAACTACCCAGAGCGCGTCGTTCCGTTGCTGTCAGAACTTGTCGAGCGCGACGGTCTGCCGAAGGTCATCGAGACGATCGTGAACAAACGCGATTCGTGGTCAACGATTGACGCACACGTCGACGAATCGTCGCCGTTCTTCACCGCCGAGAACTACGAGCCAGGCTACGGGTTCTTCCACACCGACGGCGGAATGGAGACGTACACCGAGTCCACCGGCTACTACTCGTGGGCGGAGTACGTCTACATCATGGACGACGAAGGCGTCACCGTGTACGACGTCATCCAGCTGGAGCCGGAGACGCTCGCAATCAACTGCCGCTACACGTGGGAGCAGGCGAAGGCGATGCGACAGTCACAGCCTGCCTAGCAGTCGCAGCGCAAGCACAACGAGCCTCGGTGTACGTCTCTCATCTGGGAGGCGCATGCCGAGGCTTCTTTGCGTGAACTGGCCGGCAAGTTTCCTCGACCAGTAGCGGCCCACTTCTTCCCCCACCACGTCCACGTAGTGCCTGCGGAACACGTCATGGTGACCAGGTGGCGCACCAGACAGATCGACCAGGCCGTGCGCTATCTCGTGGGCCACGATCCAGGCCGGCGACAGCTTGCCGATCTCGATCCTTTTGACCTCGCAGTAGCACCAGGCGTTCGAGCTGTCGTGGGTTCGTACAACCGTCCAGCCTGGCAGGTGGCGACGGACCATTGCCCTGGCATTCTGCAGGCTGATGGGCTGATTGATCTTCGCCGACGTGAAGGTGTCCCACTCTGCTTCGTAGGTCCTTCTCTGGCGGTCTCGATACGACATCGAGGTGACAGGGTAGTTGGCGGGCGCATCCCGTGACGTCACTCCCGACTCATCCGCCACCGTCGTTAGTTGTAACGATGATGACTCGGGGCTTTCTCTCCTCTTCGATCGTTTCGAAGGCCTCGATGGCTTTTGGGGGATCTGCGCTTACCAATGGCGCCACGCACGTCCCCAACGTGGGGAAGTGGTGCGCAAGTAGCACGAGAGGAGCGGGAAGCGGGAGGCGACGACTTCTGGCAGCAGCACGTGGACGGCTAGGTCGATCGAGCGCACGAATCGACACGGGGACCCGAACCAGTAACGGGAGCGTGGCCGTTCTTCGTACGCAACGATGAACGCCCAAAGTCTCGGACTCGACAACAGCTGGATAGTAGTCACGAGACGAATCTACCGCCTATAGGTAATAGTTGCAACGATTGACAGTATCGACTAGATTGGAGTCGACGGTTCCAATCGGGAACCCACTACAGGGAGGTAGCCATGACCAAAGTGTCGACACGACACGAGCGTTGGGTATGCCTCGACTGCTATTTCGCTCTCAACTTCGGAGCCAATGGCGTCGAGAACCCCGACCCCCGTTGGAGTCGAGCGAAGTTCGAGAAGTCGATCTCGGTCGGCGAGTGGTCCGACTGGCATTGCGTATGCCACGAGTACGAGTCGTCCTGGTGCGAGTTCTGCGACTCGGACGATGACGGCACGAAAGCGTTCTCGTACATGGCCTGCGATACGTGCGAGACGCCTGCGGCCGGTTCTCGTCATCGACTCGCCCAGCATCTCTAGTTCCCCCCAACCCCCCAACCCCCCTTCCCCCACTCCCGACAGGCGACCGCCCCGGAGAAGGGCACTAATCCACTCGCGGTGGCACCGCGTAAGTCAAGCGAGAAGGGCCTCGGCGCCTCCCTCGTCGGGGTGCGCAAGTTCAAGGACATGCCCCTCTCGGAGGCGACGCAGCGAGGACTCGCGGACGCACGCTTCAAGGAGCTCACCGCCATCCAGCGCGCGACCATCCCGCACGCGCTCGCCGGCCGACGCCGCGAAGAAGCGCTCCGGCGCGCAATCCTC
>JBMTHB010000262.1:0-2745 GCA_049435845.1 Candidatus Nanopelagicales bacterium
ACGGCATCCGAGGCGTTCGGGCTCGCATTGCTCGCACGCGCCGCACTCGAGTTCCCCGATTTTCCGCAGTCGAAGGCGCTCAAGAGCGCGCTCGCAAAACTGTCGCGCGAGATCGGCGACGACGTGGTGACGATCCTCCAAGCTTCCCAGCCGACCCTGGAGGCGACCTTGGCCTCGACGAGGGCCGCGGCCGATGCTGGTGTCGACCTAGTGATGCCGTCCTACCCGCTCTACTTCAATCCGCCCTCCATCGACGACGTCTTCGAGTTCACGCGCGCCGTCGCGGAAGCCGGAGACCTGGGCGTGCTCATCTTCGCCATGGATCAGTGGAACTTCGGACGCCTGCACCCCGCCGGATTCCCGGTGTCACTTCTCGAGCGCATGGTCGACGAGATCCCCCAGGTCGTCGGCATCAAGAACGAGGTCGGTGGCCCGGGCGTCGGTGGCATCGCAGCCGTCTTCGAGAGGTTCAACGGCGAGGTCGTCGTCACTGACCCACTGGAGTTCAACGCCCCCGCATGGATCGCCAACTACGGCATGCGATTCATGGGCACGTCGAACTACGAGTGGATGGGTCCCACGGTTCCGCGCATGCTCGATCTGCTAAGCGATGCATCGACGCGGGATGACGGCATGGCCCTCTACTGGCAGATGGCCCCCGCCCGTCGAGCCCACGCAGCCGTCTGCACGCCTTTGGTCGCCAACACTGGCCTGGTGCCACGCATGCACTGGAAGTACCAGGCATGGCTGAACGGCTACAACGGCGGCCCCATCCGGCAGCCGCACATGCGCATCAGTCAGGCACAGATGAGCACACTGCGCAATGCCGCCGTGGCGTCGGGACTAGACGTGACGAAGGACGACGACGTGGACTTCTACGCCGGAAGGAACCCTTCATGAGCTTCCTGGTCTCCCATGACACCGCCGCTGTGCCGATGCGGCTGCTCTCCAGCGATGACGTGGACGCTCTGGCGACTTCGCCCGTCGGCCGCGCCGCAGCCGAGCGAGCTGCCCGCCTGGCTCTGGGCGACTCCGTGGCCACGGGCCGCGTCCAGGTCAATGGCCAGACCTCCTGGATGCGCATCCTGGCGGGGATCATCGACGATCTGGATCTGCTCGGATATAAGGAGTTCCACCGAGTCGGTCAGCGGGTTCGCTACCACATCCATCTGTTCCGTCAATCCACCGGCGATCCGCTCGGCACGGTGGACGGGCGTCGTATCACTGGGTTGCGCACAGCCTCAACGGCCGCGGTGGCCGTGCGCCACTGGGCGCAGGGTCGCCCCGTGCGCCTGGGTGTTATCGGAAGTGGGGAGGAGGCCAAGGAAGGAGTGCGTGCCTTCGCCGGCGCCCTTGATGTGACTGAAGTCGTCGTCTACAGCCCCACTCCCGCAAATCGCGAGGCCTTCGCGGTCGCCCTGACGCAGGAGACTGGCGTCCAGGTGCGTGCCGCCGACGATCAGGCCTCGGTACTCAGAGGCTGCGACGCCCTCTACGTGGCCACCTCCTCCCATCACGAGCCCTTCCTTCGCGCAGCGGACCTGGGGGCTGCTCGCTTCATTGCGGCCATCGGCTCGACGATGCCCGTGCATCGGGAACTCGTCGGGGACGTCTTCGTCAAGGCTTCCCAGGTTGTCATCGACACCCCGGATGCCGCTCACGAGTCGGGCGATGCCATCGAAGCGCTGGACTTTGGCTGGGACCCGGCCTCCGCAGTGCTGCTGGGTGCTTATGTCGACCGATCTCCGCTGCCAGCGGAGGAAGGAATCACGCTCTTCAAGTCAATCGGCAGCGTCGAGCAGGACCTCGTTCTTGCGAGCTCCCTGCTCGACGAAGCCGCCAGTAAGGGTCAGGGAACCATCGTCGATGACGTCGCATCGCTTCGCCTGATGCGCTAACGGAGAGGGAACAACAACCTATGAAGATCGTCGATCTTTCGCACTCGTGGGGCATGCATACGCCGGGATGGGTGGGATACCCAGGCTGCAAGATCTACTACACCCAGACCCTGCAGACCAACCGCATCGTGTCACAGCGGATCGAGACCTCGCTGCACACCGGCACGCACCTCGATGGACCGATCCATGCTGCTGATGGCGGCGCTGACATGGCCTCACTGCCGCTGACCAAGCTGATTCACGAGGGTGTCATCGTCGACGTCTCCGACCAGGTGGGCGACTGGGACATCATCAAGCCGGAGCACATCACCTCGAAAGTGGAGGTCAAGAAGGGTGACGTGCTCATCATTCACACCGGCTTCCACCGCTACTACACGGGCCAGCCGCAGCAGGACCTCGTGCGCTACTTCTGCATGCACCCGGGCGGTGGTGTGGAGTTGGCCGAGTGGATGATGGATATGGAGATCTCCTGGTGGGGTATCGATGCGGGTTCCGGTGATCACCCCATGAACACGACCATTCGCCACATGCGTCCCGACATCGCCAAGCGATTCGAGGAGCACGTCGGGATGTCGTGCCTGGAGTACTTCGGCGAGTACGAGTACACGCACCACCTCTCCGGCCGCCGAGTCAAGGAAGACCTCTTCCCGATGCACTACCTCGCCTTCCCGGCCGGATGCATCCATGCCGAGAACGTCGGCGGTGACATTGAGTCGGTCCTGAACAAGCGATGCATCATCGGCGCCTTCCCCTGGAAGATCGAGGGCGGAGAAGGGTGTCCCTGCCGCATCATGGCCTTCTTCGATGTCGGATCGCTCGACGTTGTCGACGCGGTGGCTGAGGGGGC
>JBMTHB010000263.1:0-2742 GCA_049435845.1 Candidatus Nanopelagicales bacterium
TGGAGATGGTCGACGGCGTAGTGCTACTGGTCGACGCGTCCGAAGGACCACTTCCGCAAACTCGCTTCGTGTTGCGCAAGGCGCTGGCCAAGCGTTTGCCGGTGGTGCTCGTGATCAACAAGGTGGATCGTCCCGACTCCCGGATAAAGGAAGTGGTGGACGAGGCTTACGAGCTGTTCTTGGATCTTGATGCCGATGAATCGCAGATCGACTTCCCGATCGTCTTCACCTCTGCCAAGGCCGGACGTGCGTCGTTGACCCAGCCGGCCGACGGCGCTATGCCGGATGAGGCGAATCTCGAACCGCTCTTTCGCACGTTGTTGGAGACGATCCCGGCGCCGGAGTTCGTGGAAGATGCACCACTCCAAGCGCACGTCACGAACCTGGATGCATCCCCTTATTTGGGTCGGTTGGCGCTGTGTCGCGTCCACCAGGGCACCATCAGGAAGGGTCAGCAGGTGGCATGGATGCGGGCCGATGGTTCCGTCGAACGCGCGAAGGTCGCGGAACTGCTCGTCACCCAGGCGCTAGAGCGGGTTCCAGCGGAATCAGCGGGACCGGGGGACATCATCGCGGTAGCGGGCATCCCCGACATCACCATCGGTGAGACCTTGGCCGATGTCGATAGCCCGGTCGCACTGCCGGTCATCACCGTTGACGAACCATCGATATCGATGACCATCGGCATCAACACCTCGCCACTAGCCGGACGCAGCGGCGGCACGAAGTTGACGGCCTCGATGGTCAAGCAGCGCCTGGAGTCCGAACTCATCGGCAACGTCTCGATTCGCATGGTTCCCACCGACCGTCCGGATACCTGGGAGGTGCAAGGTCGCGGCGAACTCCAATTGGCGATCTTGGTCGAGTTGATGAAGCGTGAAGGATTCGAACTGACCGTCGGCAAGCCACAGGTCGTGACGCGGATTATCGACGGCAAGGTTCATGAGCCGGTCGAACGCCTGAGTGTCGACATTCCCGAGGAGTACCTGGGGGTGGTCACGCAGCTCATGGCGCTGCGCAAGGGCCGCATGGAGCAGATGGTCAACCACGGCACGGGGTGGGTGAGGATGGAGTACCTCGTCCCTGCTCGTGGTCTCATCGGTTTCCGCACCGAGTTCCTGACCGAAACTCGCGGAACCGGGCTGCTTCACCACGTATTCGACCGCTACGAACCGTGGTACGGGGACTTGCGCACCCGACCGACCGGTTCGCTGGTGGCCGATCGCTCCGGTCAGACGACGGGGTTCGCGCTCTCGAATCTGCAGGAGCGCGGGACTATGTTCGTGGGACCTGGGACCGAGGTTTACGAGGGCATGATCGTGGGGGAGAACTCCCGGTCCGACGATATGGACGTCAACCCCACGAAGGAAAAGAAGCTCACCAACATGCGCTCATCCACGGGCGATGTCCTGGTGCCCCTGATTCCGCATAAGCAGTTGTCCTTGGAACAGGCACTCGAGTTCTGTCGTGAGGATGAATGCGTGGAAGTGACTCCGTCAGCGGTGCGGCTGCGCAAAGTGCTGCTGAGCGGCACCGATCGGGTGCGCGCTGGGCGCAAGAAGAACTAGCTTTCGGAACCGAGGTAGGTGCGGAAGAAGTCCACCTCGGTCAGCAGGAGATTCTCAGCGATCACCTCCTGCGGTGTCATGTGAGTGACCCCGCTCAGCGGTAGGACGTTGTGCTGCTTGCCGGCCGCCAGCAGGGCGCTGGACAGTTGCAGGGTGTGGGCGGCGAGGACGTTGTCGTCGGCCAGACCGTGGATCAACAGCAATGGGCGGGACAGTTGGGCGCCCCGATTCAGGAGCGACGTGCGCTCGTACGGGGTGTCGTCGTCGTTCGGATTGCCGAGATACCGCTCGGTGTATGCCGTGTCGTAGAGGCGCCAATCCGTCACGGGAGCACCCGCCACTGCAGCGTGGAAGACGTCGGGTCGCTCCAGGACCGCGAGTGCCGCCAGGTAGCCGCCGAAGGACCAGCCGCGGATGCCCACGTGCGAGAGGTCCAGCGCGGATTCGGCTTCGGCGACGGCCTGGAGCGCGTCCACCTGATCCTGCAGGACGGGTCCGGCCAGGTCGTGGTGGACGGCGTATTCCCACGCGGGCCCTCGGCCGGGTGTTCCGCGACCATCGATCACCACCACTGCGAAACCCTGATCGGCCAGCCACTGCTCGGTGAGATACGCCCCTGCGGCATTGATGACGCGCTGAGCGTGCGGACCCCCGTACGGGCTGCAGATGACCGGCCACGTCCGCCCCGGTTCGTGATCGGTAGGCAGCATGACCGCTACCCGCAGGTCGCGTTCGCCCACCACGGAAAGACTGGGCTTCGGTGTGATCGACGGTTTCTCCGCTAGCGATCGGATCGGGATGTGGCGCTCACCGTCGACGATGTGCACCCTTGTCGTCGAGTTGTCCAATGTGGCCTGCGCTTCGACGCGAGTGTCGCCCGCGACGACGGCCGAACTCCACGCCCGCTCCGGCGACACGATGGTGGTCGCGCCGTTGAAATCCACGTTGGCGACGACACGTGCGACTGAATCGATGGCCGCACTCACCACAACCCCCGTCGCCGAGACATCCAGCACACCGTCCACGTTCATGGTGGAGGGTGAGAGAGGTTGCCCATCACGGCATACCCGGAAGCATCCATCGACATCGAGGATCTCGATGAGCGCATCCGTGGAATCGACGGTGGGGACACCAGCCATCACGGTCACCCACGGTGATTGCTCGCGCAGCTCGC
>JBMTHB010000264.1:0-2731 GCA_049435845.1 Candidatus Nanopelagicales bacterium
CCCCGGTCCAGCTCCGCCGAGCGCTCCTGCAAGGACGTCTTCCAATCCAGGCCGGCGCCCAGTTGCGCCGACGACTCGATCAATGGCCCGAAGATGCGTTCGATGAACGCCCGAGTCGTCTCCAGATCGGTCGACATGTACATCGCGCCGATCACCGCTTCCATGGCGTCGGCCAGGATCGAGGACTTGTCATGACCCCCGGTGCTCTCCTCGCCCTTGCCGAGCAACAGGTAGCCGCCCAGGCCCAGCGCGCGTGCGACGTCGGCGAGTGCTGTCGCGTTCACGACCGCGGCTCGGAGCTTCGCGAGCTGACCCTCCTGCTCGTCGGGGAAATCCCGGTAGAGCCTTTCGGTCACCACTAGACCGAGCACGGAGTCACCCAGGAACTCCAGCCGCTCGTTGGTGGGCAGCCCGCCATTCTCGTAGGCGTAGGACCGGTGGGTGAGGGACTGACGGAGCAGGGCGGGATCCAGTCGCTGCCCCAAGGCATCCATCAAGGACTCGACAGCCGCATCGTCGACGCCGGTCACGTGACCCCTCTCCCTTCGTTCATCCGCGTTCCGCGGACTGGACATCGCCTGAGGAAAAGACGATAGCGACGACATCCGCGATCGTCGCGACGTCGGTCGGATCACTCGAGGAGGCATCGGGCTCGCGGGTCATGCGGACACCGAGGTGGTCGGCGGCCAGCAGCCAGTCGGTGGCCGATCCGGTCCAGCCGAGCACCTCGACGGGTGTGTCGGCGCGGATGTCGAAGGGATCGACATCGAAGGCCGCCGCAATCGCCGCAAGGTGTGACGGGGATACCTGCGTCATGTCGGTTCACCACGTGAATCCAACGCCGCGAATCCGCTGAGTGCGTCGCGCACCCGCTTCACCACATTGCCCGTGCTCATGGTGGCAGCGCGGCGGATGCACGCGAGTACTTCGGTAGCGGATGAGGCTCCGTGACCGACCACGACGTTCCCGGACAGGCCGAGCAATGCTCCACCGGACAGGAAGTGGGAGGTCCGCACCACCTCCCGCGCCGGCTCGATCGCTCCGTACGCCTGCGCCATGGCTGATACCGACCAACGCAGCGCGCCTTCCATCGACTTCAATGCGACGTTGCCAGTGAAACCGTCGACCACCACCACGTCGGCACGTGGTTCGGTGACCAGATCGTGTCCTTCGAGCGGACCGGCATACGCGGTGCCGAAGGTCTCACTGAGCAGATGATCAGCGCGCTTTCGCAAGTGGTCCCCTTTGCCACGTTCGCTGCCGATGCTCAAAAGCCCCACGCGCGCATTCGCAACGCCCAGCGCTTTGGCGTAGGCCCGGCCCGCTGCCGCGAAGCGCACCAGGTCCTCGGCGGTCGCGTGGGGCGCGGCCCCGCAGTCGAGCAAGATGACCGGGCCCGCCAAGCTCGGCAGTTCCACCGCAAGTCCCAGCCGACCCATGCCCGGCAGGCGCCCGAGACCGAAGGCGCTCGCGGCAACGGTCGCTCCGGTGTGGCCGATGGACACAAAAGCATCGGCCCGCCCACTGCGCAGCGCTTCCACTCCCACCACACTCGACAAGGTGGCGTCGTCGCGGATCATCGCGACGGTTTCGTGACTGGTCGCGGACATGGGGACACAGTCCGCGGCGGGCAGGACGTCGACCTCGTGGTCGAGATCTATGCCGCGTTCGGTGAGGAGATCCCGCGCCAGTTCGACCGGGCCCACGATGCATATCGAGGAGCCGGCGCTGTCGTTCAGGAAGTGGGTCAGGGCATCGGCCACCACGGCCGGACCGGCATCGCCTCCGAGCAGGTCGACGGCGATGCGAGGCATGCGCCTAGACGTCGAGGACGCGCCGCTTGGCGTACGTGCCGCACGTGGGGCACGCGGTGTGCGCAGGTCGCTTCTCCTTGCAGCGGGCGCAGGTCACCAGGGTCGGGGCACTGGTTTTCCACTGCGAACGACGGCTCCGGGTGTTGGAGCGGGACATCTTGCGCTTGGGGACTGCCACGGTTCTTCCTCTTCTCGGGTGCGCGCAGCCTAACGGACCGATCCGGCTTCACCCTCGGGCGGGTTTTCCCGGCTATCGGAGGTTTCCGGCAGTAGCGACTCCAGGGCCGACCATCGAGGGTCGGTCACGGCGTGATCGTGCGATCCCTCATCGAGCCGCTCACCGCACTGCGAGCACAACCCTTGGCAGTCCGCAGAGCACAGGGGCGCGAGCGGCAACGCCAGCACAACTGCGTCGCGCAGCGGTTCCTCCAGATCGATCGTGTCGTCGATCACTTCGGGAGTCTCGTCGTCATCGTCCTGCGATTCGATGATCGAGCCGCGGGCATCGGTGGGCGGATAGCGGTACAACTGCTCGAGCGCGACCGACTCCGACCACGAGATCGGATCCAGGCACCGGGAGCATTCGGCGCTGACTTCCACGTCGGCGGTGCCGCTTACCCAGATGCCTTCGACCACCGACTCCAAGGTGAGGTCCAGATCGATGGGCGAACCTTCCGTGACGCGGGCCAGCGCGACGACTAGGTCACCGGGAGCCGGGATCTCGCGCACGACCTCGAGCATCGATCCCGGCTGGCGGGAAAGTCGTGCAACATCGACGATCGTGGCCTTCGGGCCGCCGGCCGCCGAACGCGGACCGGCCATGCTCAGTACTCCCCGCGACCTTGATCGACGCTGCCGTCGAAGAAGTCATCTCCCTCGACGGGCGCTAGGTCCTCGTACATCTGACTGCGAATGCG
>JBMTHB010000265.1:0-2712 GCA_049435845.1 Candidatus Nanopelagicales bacterium
CGTTGGGAGTAGTCCAGTCTCAGACTGACCCGCGGGACCCGTTCTATGAAGCCCAACTCCAGGCCGAGCGCCCGATAGAGGGCGTGCTCGGTCTCCTCCAGCCAGCGGACCGCAGCCGAGAAATGGTTGTGCCCTGCTGCATCGGTCTCATTCCAAGCCAGCCGGCGATAGGCCGTCACGCGCGAACCCGGCACTTCCACGCGACCACCTCTCTAAACACAACGATCCACTATGAGCGCGACCGCCAACTGCCGCGAACACTAGTCTTCAGGCATGATCACTGCCTTGTGCTTCATCCAAGTTGCGCCTGACTCGATCAACGAGGCTGGCCAGGCGATCGCCGACATCGACGGTGTCCATGCTGCCTACTCAGTCACGGGCGACATCGACCTAATTGCTCTCCTCGAGGTCAAGGACCACGATGCGGTGGCGACGGTCGTCACCGACGGAATCAGCAAGGTTCCCGGAGTGTTGTCCACGCAGACGCACATCTCTTTCCGCACCTACTCGCAGCGCGATATCGACGCAGGGTTCAGCATCGGTAACTGATCGTCAATCCTCGTTATTCGGTGCGGGGGTCCCATCGGGATAGAAGGCGGCTGCCGCTGAGCCTTCCGGGCGGAACACCCCGAGCACCCAGAGGTCATCGAGGTGGGGATTCTCCAGAGCATGCAGGAGTCGAGGAGCGACGTGGAATGCGCTACCCACACCGATGGCCTGGTCGATGCCCCGCGCGTGGAGGGTGCCCGACCCGCGAACTATGACGCAGATCTCGTCATACAGGTGGTAATGCTCGGGAGCACCCGAGGTCGGTATGAATCCGACGAACATCGTGGCACCACGGCTTCCCCGTGACGCATCGAACAACACCTCGTACTGCCGATCAGCGGAAGCCGCCTGGCTGGATTGCGCTCCGAGGCGAGCTACGTCGACGACGTCACGCGCTGGCTTTTCCAAAGCACTCGCCCACGGAGTTCCGGGCGCTGGAACCAAGAACGACAGCACTCGTGCCCCGTCCGTGGACTGCAGTTGGTATCGCTGACCTGCACGGACATATGCCGCTCCCCCTGCGCCGAGTGCGTCGCGCGCGACACCCGCGTCGCGGATGAAATTGATCTGGCCGTCGAGTACGTAGAGAAATTCGTCATGACCCGCTTCGACGCGGACATCGCTGATTCCTGGGATAAGCGCCAGTTCCCGCAACGCCATGGGCTCGGCGTAGTGCTCTGGGCGGATGAGTGGGTATTCCTCGACTACACCATCGATGCGCACGCCTGGCCCAACGTCCCGAACCGTGACGACCGTTCCCGCTTCCATATGGTCACCCTAAGGTGGTGCCATGAGCAGACACCACGCGAACGCACAGTGGTCCGGCAGCGTCCCGAGCGGCTCGGGCACGATGCGACTCGGCAAGGCTGGCCCCACCGTCGGTTACAACCTCACGGCACGCGTCGAGGAGGAGAAGGGGCCCAATCCGGAGCAGATGCTCGCCGCCGCACTCGCGGGCTGCTTCTCGATGTCCCTTGCGAACATGATCGAGGAGTCCGGGGCGGATATGAGCGACGTTTCGGTCGAAACCGACGCGGTTGCGCACCTAGAACGCAAAGACGACGGGTTCTGGATCACCCGGATCGACCTGTCAACCACCGTCACGGCACCCGGTATCGACAGGGAGCAGGTCGAAGCGTGGGCGCAGCGAGCGAAGGCGACATGTCCGGTTTCCAAGCTTTACTCGAGTGCGGATATCTCGCTTACGACTACGGTCACGTAGCGCTACGCGTTGACCAGCAGGTGGCGATGCTGCGCCAGCGACGCTAGGACGGCATCCATATCCGATGCGTTGTTGTAGAAGTGCGGGCTGATCCGCACGTTGCCATCGCGGCAGGACACCACCACTCCATCGTTCGCCATGGCTGCAACGAGAGCGTGGTCATCACTGGAGGCGACTGCGATCATCGGCCCATGGTCATGTCGTGGGGTGACCACTCGACCCCCGAGATGCTCGATTCCTCCGCGTAGCTGCTCGTGCAGTTCGCGTGAGACCGCCCAGGCCCGATCCACACCAACTTCATTGAGCAATTCCAAACCCGCATCGGCCGCGTACAGGCTCGGGACCACGGGAGTGCCCGACTCGAATCGACGTGCGTCCTTAGCCGGGTCGAACTCGTAGATGTCCATGGCGAAGATGTCGCGCGCAGCGAACCATCCGGTTGTGGTCGGTACGAACTCCGCCGTCGTGGCGCTATTCACCAGGGCGAAGCCGACACCTGGGCTGCCCAACATGTACTTGAGCACCCCGCCAACCAGGAAGTCGGCGCCCATGGCACGGAAGTCGATGGGAACGGCACCGACCGATTGGTAGGCATCGACCAACACAGGCACACCGCGCTCATGAGCCACCTCGACGATCTCCGAAACCGGTGTCATCGCCCCGTTCCGGTAACACACATGCGTTACCGAAACCAGAGCAGTCGAGTCATCGATGGCGTCGGCGATCGCAGACACCGACAGTTCGTTGGCTTGTGACGCCGGAACGTGGACCACGCGTGCTCCACGACGCTCCTGTGCATGCCAAATCTGGCCGATGGTCGGGAACTCAAGCGAGGTGGTGACGACTGTATTCCGTTGCTGCGTGAAGTCGAAACTCGATGCGATCGCACTGACGGCCGAAGATGCGCAACTGGTGATCGCAACTTCGGACTCGTCGCAGGA
>JBMTHB010000266.1:0-2706 GCA_049435845.1 Candidatus Nanopelagicales bacterium
GCACGGTGGCCCGAGGCAGGGCGGCGGTGAGGAGCACCTCATCCGCCCACGACAAGCACAGGTCGCCGAGCAGGATCGCCGCCCCCACGCCGAAGGACTCCGGTGACCCCAGCCACTGTTCGCCGCGGTGCAGACCGGCGAAGCGGCGATGCGCTGCGGGGAGCCCGCGCCGAGTGTCCGAGCCGTCCATGACGTCGTCGTGGATCAATGCGCACGCCTGCAGGAACTCCAGCCCGGTGACTGCGTGCAGCACCGCGTCGTCGTACTTCTCCACATGGGTGGCATCGCTCGCCCCGCGCCAGCCCCAGTACGCGAAGGCCGGACGCAAGCGCTTGCCACCGGCGAGTAGGTCTCTCAGCGCCGCGACCAAAGGCTCCATCTCCGTGCTGACAGCCGCGAGGAGTGCGCCTTGTCGCGCAAGAACGCCATCGATTGTGGCTTGCACGCGGGGTCGCAGATCGGCGGCATCCAACGGTGAGCGCACGCGTTCGCTCACCGCCTGCGCCTGATCGTGCATCGCATCAGCGTAGCGATGAACGGACCTGCGCTAGGGGCGTCCGATGAGTTCGGCCGTGATCTCGGCGCCCATCCCCACAAGCGGCAGGCCACCCCCGGGGTGCGTGCTGCCCCCGACCAGATATAGACCGGGTACGGGGGACTGGTTGGCCGGGCGCGCGAATGCCGCGCGGGCGCCGTTGCTCGATGTGCCGTAGATCGACCCACCCGGTGCGCGGGCGTCACGCTGCAGATCCGCGGGTGTGCGTATCTCGCGCCAGATGATCCGGTCCCGAACGTCCGGGCCGCGGGCCGCAAGCAGCGCGAGTATCCGATCGGCGTAGGACTCCGCTAGTGAGGTGTTCGACCAATCGACGCCGTGCTGCGGATCATGACGTGGAGCGTTGACGAGGATGAACCACGATTCATGATCGTCGTCCGGGCGCATCGCCGGATCGTCCGGTGCACACACATAGATCGCCGGATCCTCCACCGGATGCGGATCGTCGCCGAAGATGGCGTCGAACTCAGCGTCGTAGTCCGCGGGGAACCACACGTTGTGGTGCTGCAGCCCGGGAGTGCGCCCACGCAACGCGAGCAGCAGCACGAAGCCGGCGAGGCTGGCGTCGCTGCGCTGGATGCTGCGCGAGGGGTCCTTGGCACGGGGATCATCGAGCAGATCGCGATAGACCAGCCCGGCATCGGCATTCGCGACCACGATGTCCGCGCGGGTGAAGTTCCCATCGGCCAACACGCCGGTTACGCCGGAGTGATCGGTGGTGATCGCGGTGACATCCACTCCCGTTCGCACGTCGACCCCGCGATCCAGGCAGCGTCGATGCAGCGCATCGGCGAGTGTGCCCAAGCCGCCGCCGAGGTGCCAGACGCCGAATTCCTGCTCCACGTATGGAACGGTGGCCAGCACGGCCGGTGCCCGACGGGGATCGGATCCGGTGTAGGTCGCGTACCGATCGAGCAAGGTGACTGCCCGCGGATCGGACAGCGTGGATTCGCCGAGCTTGCGCAGGCTGGTCAACGGCGCGATGGTGCGCACATCCGCGGGTTTGGCGAGCGGGAGCAGGCTCTTCCACCCCTGCAATGGCGCCTGGAGGAACGGACCGCGCGTCAGACGCCACATCCGTGCGGCGCGATCCATCAAGGTGCGCCACTCTTCCGTACTGCGCCCACCGAGACCGTCGCCGAGGGCACGAGCACACCGCGCGGGATCCACTCCCGGCATCACCACCCGCGCACCGTCGGCGAAGGTGTACCCGAAGCCCGGTTCGACTGGCTGCAGGTCCACTTCGTCCTCGAGTGCCTTCCCGGTCTTGAGGAACAGGTCGCGATACACCGCAGGCAGGGTGAACAGGCTCGGCCCGGTGTCGAAGGCGAATCCGTCACGGCGGTAGGTGGCGAGTTTCCCGCCCACCCGATCGGACTGCTCGAGCACCGTGACGTTGTGACCCTTGACGGCTAGACGCGCAGCGGTGGCCAGCCCGGCAGCCCCCGCACCGATCACGACCACGCTGCTCATAAGGCGCTGCTCATAAGGCGCTGCTCATACGACGCTGCTCATACGACGCTGCTCATGCCTAGACGCTCCGGCCCTTCCATCGGGTGGTGCCGCGAGTATGACGCCACCAGGACAGTGCGTTGATACATGCGAATGCCGCGATGGACACCGGATGCGCCAACGCATCGGGCCAGCTGCGCTCCCCAGTGCGCGACGCGACGAGGACGCGTCCGGTGACGCCGGCGCCGTATCCGGCGATACCCCACACCCGGGCGGAACCTCGACCGGCGAGCGCCGCGATCGCGGGGACGACGTAGAGCGCGATGAGCAGGGAATTCACCGCGATCGATCCGATCGGACCACCGAAGGCGCGCCACGCCGACTTCGCGTACCCCTCCAATAGATCGTGCGATGACTCGTACATTCGACAGCTCGCAAGATGCGATCCGTCGACGGTGACGGCACGCAGGCCCGCCTCCCGGATGCGTCGCATCAACGCCACGTCCTCGATGACATCGTCACTCACCGAGGCGTGACCGTCGATAGTTCGGTAGGCGCGTGCATCGAAGACGATGAGTTGACCGTTCGCGACAGACATGGACGCCCACTGTCGGTCCTCCGCGATAGCCAACGGCACGGTGGTCGCCCACGACCACACCAGGAGTGGTTGCACCAGGCGTTCCAGTAGTCCGCGCGAC
>JBMTHB010000267.1:0-2699 GCA_049435845.1 Candidatus Nanopelagicales bacterium
CGCGGCGTCGCTTGCCGTCGCCGAGAAGGTCGGTTTCCGCAAGGAAGGCTTCCGTGCGAAGTACTTGCACATCGACGGTGACTGGCGCGACCACGTCACCTATATCCTGATCGATGGAGATGTGCCAGGTGGGGTGGTGGCGCGACTCCGCAACACGGTCGACCGGCAGAACTGACGTCGCGAAGCTGAGACACGTCTGGTCTTCGCGCGATTTCCGAGTGCGACACGCCAATCGCGCCAGGTGAGCGCTTACCACGACACAGGGTTTTCACCGCCTAGCGTGTGCGATTGTGACGGGCTTGATCTATGTGGTGATCATCGCCCTGTGGGCTGCTGTCCTGATCCCGATCTGGCTACGGCGCCACGACCAGATCAGCGAGGTCCGCTCCACCGCGCGGTTCTCATCCGCGATGCGGTCCTTGGGTAAGGACTCCTTGGGTAAGGACTCCTTGGGCAAGAACAACGCGGCACCGGGGAATCGAGCTCGAGATGTAGCGGCCCGGCGCCGGGCGATCATCTTGGGGGTACTCAGCGCCGCTCTGGCCGTCACCCTTGTCCTGGCGATGGTGAATCTGGTGCCCCGCTGGTCTCCGATCGTGCTCGCCGTCCTCGTGCTGGTCTACGTGATCGCCACGGCCGCCACGTCATCTCGTCGAGTTTCGAGTACCGCGACCACAACGCGACGTCGCAGGTCTAGCGATAGTCCGGAGCGGGTTTCGTCCAGCGAGCGTGCTGACTACGACGAACTCCTCGATGATCGTGAGATCGCCTATAGCGACCAGGTCGCCGAAGTCGCCTACCCACGCACGCGCGGTCTCAGGCCACCGACCAGGCGCAGTCGAGACGCGCAGATCGCCGCCGCCATGGACGACTTCGTCTCCTGGGATCCGTGGGAGGCAGAGGAGTCCACTGCCGAGGACGCGTGGTCGGCAGTGCCCACCACGTTGCCCACCTACGTCAACGCCCCGCGGGCCACGCGGGTTCGACGCCCCATCGAGCGCGATCGGGACTGGTCGGGTGAAGCTATGGTCGAGGCCGCGCGCACTATGCGCCGACCACGCCTCACGGTCGACGACCTCGCCGACGACAGATACGCCCTGAGCAACACACCAGCCGTCACGGCTTCCGACGACACCGCTGAACTTCCGACGGTGCGGATGGATGCCGACTACGAGCAAACCCGGCGGGCCGCGGGAGAGTAGAGGCTCGGCTGCTAGCCTTGCCCCTCGCTTGGGGCTGTGGCGCAGTTGGTAGCGCGTCTCGTTCGCAATGAGAAGGCCAGGGGTTCGAATCCCCTCAGCTCCACTCTTCGGCAGGTGGGAATTTCCCCACGAGCCCGCGGATCTGCTCGTTTTTTCTGGCACCCTTCACCTATGGCATGGCAAACCGAAGTGAGCCCACGCCCGTCGAGAGTTCTGATGTGGCTCACGTACATCACCGGCGGTATCGGCTACTTCATCGGCATCTTCACCCTCCAGCAGGACCCACCGTCACTCTCGATCGCAGCCCTATTCGCTGTGGCGGTCACCGGAGTTCTGTCCTTCGTCCGGCACGCGATCTACAACCGCTCGGATGCGGTGAATGGTGGCTGGGACTACGGCCAGCGCAACAATTTCCAGATCGAGGTAGGACTGGCGAATCTCGCCTGGGGTGTCTACGCGGTGATCGCTGTGGTCTTCGACTGGGGACTGATGGCGGTATCCGCGTCGTTCCTGATCAGCGGTCTGTACTTCGCATTCGTGGCGATCTTCGTCATCGTCACCCCGGACGCTCGCCAAAGGAAGATCGGGCCGATCATCGGAATATCCGTGTGGGCCGTGATGATGATCGTGATGGGTGGCTTCGGGACCGCGGCTGCTCTAGCAAGTGCATAGCCTTCAGATCCAGGTGGGCAGCCACATCCGGATGCGCCAGTCCTGATAGGGGATCAACTCGGCGGTCCAGATCGGGTAGAACCACCACGCTGCCACGACGACGGCGAACAGGTATCCGCCGATGATCGCTGCCGGCAACCATGATGGCTTGTTACGCAGTCCTCGCGCGATGGAGCCGAGCGTGAGCGTCACGGCCATTACGAGGAACGGTACGTACACGACGGTGTAGAACGTGAAGATCGTGCGATCCAGGTACAGCAGCCAGGGGAGCCAACCGGCGGCGATACCCACGAGCACCGCACCCGAACGCCAATCACGTGCAGTGATCCACCTCCACACCTGGTACGGCACCGCGAGCACGGCGGCCCACCAGATGATCGGATTTCCGACGGCAAGAACCGTGCTGGAGCAGCTATCCGCTCCGCAACCCGACGGGGATTCGTAGTAGAACGAGGTGGGCCTGGTCATGAACGGCCAGGACAGGGGGTTGCTCGCGTAGTTGTGCTCGGCGTCCAACGTGGTGTGGAAGTTCCACATCTGCGAGTGGTAGTGCCACAGTGAACGGATCGGGTCGGGCACGAACGAAGGCCCTTGATCGGCGGCCCAGTTTCTGTTCCAACCCGTGCTGGTGGCGAACCATCCGGTCCAGGTGAGCAGATAGACGGCGATTCCGAGCACGATGGTGGAAACGGCTGCCGTGGGCAAATCGCGTGCGAACGCCGACGACCACGGATGGTCGACACCGATCGCGCGGCGCAGCAGCGCATCCCAGACCAGTGACATGATCATGAAAGCCGCGAGGAAGTAGACCCCCGACCACTTGGT
>JBMTHB010000268.1:0-2662 GCA_049435845.1 Candidatus Nanopelagicales bacterium
GGCGATCCAATCGAAGCGGCGAGCATCATCGGCACCGTGGAGACCTTGCGTGGAGGCACCCCGGTGAACGCTCCGCACGGCGGGGTGGTGGTCGAGTGGCTCGTCGAAGATGGTGATCCGGTGTCGCCGGGCCAACCATTGATCAGACTGCATCCCATCGCCGACCACTCGGTGTACGCATGAGAGCACCCCTTTCGGCCACCACCGGTTCACCCTTCGCTCGAATCATGGGTATCGGCAGTTACCGCCCCCCGCGCATCGTCACGAATGAAGAGATCTGTCAGACCATCGATTCTTCCGACGAGTGGATCAAGGAGCGCTCGGGTATCGCCGAGCGACGCTGGGCGGGCCCGGACGAGAACGTGGCGACGATGGGCTCCGCCGCGGCCGAGAAGGCGCTCGTGAGCGCGGGGGTCACCGCAGATCGGATCGACGCGATCATCGTGGCAACGTGCACCCACCCGTACCAAACACCGTCGGCGGCGTCGGAGATCGCCGACCACATCGGCGTTCCCCATGCGGCAGCGATGGACATCAGCGCAGCCTGCGCAGGGTTCGCCTACGGCTTGGCCCTCGCTCAGGACATGGTCCGCGGCGGAAGCGCTCGGCACGTACTGCTGATCGGCGCCGAGAAGCTCAGCGAGTGGACCGACAAGCACGACCGCTCGACCGCGTTCCTGTTCGCCGACGGGGCCGGCGCGGTGATCGTCGGCCCTTCGGACTCCCCGGCCATCAGCCCAGTCGTCTGGGGTGGCGACGGATCCCAATTGCAGGCGATCAACATGACCCAGAACTGGGTGCAATTCCGCGACAACGGATACGACGCATTCCCGGCGATCGCCATGAACGGACAGCAAGTGTTCCGCTGGGCCGTATCGGAGATGGCGCGCGTGTGCCGCGAGTCGCTGGACAAGGCTGGCGTCACGGCCGACCAACTCGATGCCTTCATCCCCCATCAAGCCAACAATCGGATCACCGATGCGCTGATCCGAGCCTTGGATCTGCCCGCCCACGTCCCGGTCGCCCGGGACATCATCACCACCGGCAACACCTCGGCGGCTTCCATCCCCCTGGCGATGGACCGCATGCTCGAAGCCGGTGAGATCCCCCACGATGGGAACGCTCTCCTCGTGGGCTTCGGAGCAGGATTGGTCTTCGCCTCCCAGGTGGTGAAGACTCCGTAGTCGACAACCGCATAGCACGCTCAGTCACCAGCGACGAAGGTCGCCAACCGAAGGGAAAGCAATGAGTCAGGAAGTCCTCGAAGGCCTCGCAGTCATCGTCAATGAGGTCGCCGGAGTTCCCGTGGAGGACGTCCAGTCGGACAAGTCCTTCGTGGATGACCTCGATATCGATTCACTGTCCATGGTGGAGGTAGTCATGGCAGCGGAGGACAAGTGGGGCGTGAAGATCCCCGACGAGGAGGTCAAGAACCTCAAGACCGTCGGCGACGCCGTCGCATACATCCAGGCCAACTCCTGACGGCAGGTGCGGGGGGCCTGTGCCCCCCGCCCCGCGTGACCATTCATCGCTCGGAGGACCCATGACCGAAGTGGTCATCACCGGACTCGGCATGACCTCGCCCGTAGGCGGGGACGTGGCCAGTTCCTGGGCGGCGCTACTCGCCGGCTCCTCCGGTGTGCGACCGATCGACGCGGACTGGATCGCCGAGCAGCCCTCGCGTATCGCCGGTCAGATGGCGATAGATCCCACGGATGTGCTGGAGAAGGTCGAGACCCGCAAACTCGATCGCTCACAACAAGCAGCCGTCATCGCTTCGCGCGAGGCGTGGCAGCACGCGGGTGCACCCGAAGTGGATCCAGATCGACTCGGTGCGGTCATCGCCACCGGCATCGGAGGTGTGACCAGTCTTCTGAACGCCTACGACACACTCAACGAGCGCGGCTGGTCTCGGGTCTCCCCGCACATGGTCACCATGATCATGCCGAACGGACCTGCGGCGGTTGTCGGACTGGAGATCGGCGCCCGCGCCGGAGTCCATACGCCCGTTAGCGCCTGTGCTTCCGGCGCTGAGGCGATCGCCTACGCCGCACGCATGATCCAAACTGGACGGGCTGACATCGTGGTGGCCGGTGGCACCGAGGCGGTCATCTGCGGCATCACCATGGCGGGCTTCTCCGCTATGCGCGCGCTGTCCACCCGTAACGACGATCCGGCGGCTGCCTCTCGGCCGTACGACACCGATCGCGATGGCTTCGTCATGGGTGAAGGCGCCGGCGTTGTGGTGTTGGAATCACGCGAATTCGCCGAAGCGCGCGGTGCGGCGATCCACGGTGTCTACGGCGGTGCCGGTCTCACGTCGGACGGCCACCACATCGCCCAACCCGACCCCGAAGGTCGCGGAGCTGCCCGGGCGATCACCGAAGCCCTCGCCGACGCGGGACTCACCGCATCGGACATCCATCACGTGAACGCGCACGCGACCTCCACACCGCAAGGCGACATCGCCGAGGCCGTAGCCATCCGCGCAGCGCTAGGCGCGCACACCGATCAGGCGATCATCACCGGCACCAAGTCGATGACCGGGCATCTGCTCGGAGGCGCGGGTGCAGTGGAATCGATCTTCACCATCCTCGCACTTCGCGACCGGGTGGTTCCACCCACCATCAACCTGCTGACCATGGATCCGCAGATCGATCTC
>JBMTHB010000269.1:0-2656 GCA_049435845.1 Candidatus Nanopelagicales bacterium
TTGCCCACTGGGAGTCCGCCCTGCTCGCCGCGGGCGTCGCGCGCGTCCGAATCAACACGCACCATCTGGCAGAGGCGGTCGATTGCTTTGCGAGGGGGGCGCACAATCGATCGGCCATGCGGTGGGAGACCGTCCACGAGCCGACGCTGCTTGGTTCGGCTGGCACCATCGCCGCCAACGCGGACTTCGCGGATGGCGCCGAGACCGTGCTCGTCATCTACGCAGACAATCTTTCGGACATCGATCTCGCCGCGATGCTCACCGCGCATCGCCAAAGCGGGCTACCTGTCACGATGGCCCTCTTCCACGCACCCAATCCTCGCGCGTGCGGCATCGCCACGCTGGACGGCGGCGGAGTAGTGTCGGAGTTCGTCGAGAAGCCCACGACCCCGAGGAGCGAACTCGCGAACGCTGGGGTGTATGCGTTCACCCCTGCAGCCTGGCTCGAAGTGGCCATGATGCGGGCGTTCGATCTGGGGTTCGACGTTCTTCCGAGATTCGTCGGCCGCATGTTGGGATTCCCCATTCGCGGATACCACCGCGACATCGGTACCCCGGCAGCGCTCGTAGAGGCCGACGAGGTACTTCGGGCGCGGTCGTTGGGAGCATCGTCATGAGGCCGGCGGTCTTCCTCGATCGGGATGGCACGGTAATCGCGCATGAGCATCATCTCGCCGATGCCTCGCGGGTCCGGGTGTTGCCCGAGGCCGCCGCGGGTATCCGCAAGCTTCGCAGCGCGGGCTTCCTTGCGGTCGTCGTCACCAACCAATCGGTCATCGGACGCGGCCTGCTCGACGAGCCGGGGCTTGCGAGGATTCACGAAACGATGCGGCAGCAGCTCGCCTCCTTCGGTGCTGCAGTGGACGCGATCCACTGGTGCGGGCATGCACCGACTACCGAAGACGAAGAACACTCCGAGCATCCGGACCGCAAACCCGCGCCGGGCATGCTTCTACGCGCCGCGGCGGAGCTCGACATCGATCTCGGCGCGTCCTGGATGATCGGCGACTCGCTGCGAGACATTCTCGCCGGGCGACGCGCTGGTTGCCGGGAAAGCATCCTCGTCCTTAGCGGACCTTCAGCCTTCCGTTTCCAGCGGCATGAAGCCGTGACGCTCGTCGCCGAGCATGTCGGGCGGGCAGCGGAGATAATCCTCTTAGCGAAGTCGGATCCTGCGAAACACCACCCCAGAACTAGCGGATTAATGCGATGAGAATTCTATTGACCGGCGGCGCTGGTTACGTCGGGAGTGCCTGCCTTCGATGGCTAGAGCGGCATGGCCACGAGCCGGTTGCCTTCGATGACCTCAGCGAAGGCAACCGTGAAAGTGTCCCCGCCGACAGGCTCGTCGAGGGCAACATCCTCGACCGAAATGCCCTCGCCGATGCGATGACGCGGCACCGTGCCGAGGCGGTGATGCACTTTGCGGCGCTCGCTTCGGTGCCGGATTCGATCATGCGGCCGGATGAGTACTGGCAGGTCAATGTGCATGGCACCAAGTGCGTACTCGACGCGATGCGGGAGTGCGGCGTCAAGCGGATCGTCTTTTCGAGTTCCGCCGCGACCTACAGCTTCTCGGCTCAGATGCCGATCTTGGAGACCTCCGACCAGTTGCCACAGGTGCCCTACGGAACCACCAAGCTTGCCGGCGAGCGGGTCATCGCCGACTACGCCCGGGCCTACGGCTTTGGATTCGCCTGCCTCCGCTACTTCAACGCCTCTGGGGCCGATCCTGACGGGTCGTTCGGCGAGGATCGCCGACAGGAAACCCATGTGATTCCCCTCGTGCTGCTCACCGCCGTCGGAAGGCGGGACGAGTTCCTCGTGTATGGAGCCGATTGGCCCACCGCGGATGGGAGTTGTGTGCGGGATTTCGTGCACACCGACGACCTTGCCGCCGCACATCAGCTTGCCCTTGAGACCATGGAGGTCGGTGGCGGAGAGGCCTTCAATGTTGGCCTCGGTCGAGGCTACTCGGTGCTCGAGGTCATCAAGAGTTGCGAACGGGCCGTGGGACGGTCGATTCGGCACCGAATCGAGGGCCGCCGTCCGGGCGACCCGGCGGTGCTAGTCGCGAGTTCCGCGAAGCTGCGTGCGAAGGGATGGGCGCCTCGGTTCGAGACGCTCGACGAGATCGTCGACACCGCATGTCGCTGGCACAAGCGATACCCGCACGGCTACGCGGACAAAGTGGGTGCCTCTAAACCCGCGGAGCCATGACCGCTGGCGCGCTTCCGCGAGGGCCGCATGAAGATCGGCAGGTACCTCGTTCTCACGTCGTGATCGCGACGACGAGTCGTACCCCCACACAAACACACGGACTTCGCGCTCCTCCGTTCGGGCCGTCACGGCAGTCCCATCGACCAGCCGCGCGTGGACGCGAGCCGGCGAAGCGGATAATCCGGTGGAAGATGCCCTTAGGTAGGCCTACGCTCGTCATGGGCAGATCGATGTGGAGGTTCGAGACCGAGGCACTGTGGGCGCCGTCGAATCCGACAAGGCTCGCGCACGCGAGATCCGTCGCGCGCCGTCTTCTCGATGGCAGGCGTGATACGACTGCTCTCGCCCTCGGACTTCGATAAACGCGACAGGGGGACTTGTTCTGACCTACGCTGGTTTAGGCCTGCAGCAACTCCACCGCCCGCGCCACCTGCTC
>JBMTHB010000270.1:0-2654 GCA_049435845.1 Candidatus Nanopelagicales bacterium
GTACGGCGTTGGATCATCCCCGGCGTACTCCTTGGGCAACATGTCCGTGTACGTGAAATCCACAAGGTAAGGGTAGGGCCCACGGAGTTCACCTGCGGCGCGCCTGAGGTGGCCTTAGTCACCCTGACCGCTGAAGTCCACCGAGGCGTAGGTGGACAACTTCGCGAGCCGGTGCTCGCTGCGGACCTCACGGATGGTCCCGCTCTTGCTCCGCATCACGATGGAGTGAGTGGTCGGGCCATCGGGCGTGTATCGAACGCCCTCCATGATCTCCCCATCGGTGATCCCCGTCGCGCAGAAGAAGATGTTCTCGCCCGACACCAGGTCGCGGGTGGTGAGGACCCGATCCAGGTCGTGCCCGGCGTCGAGCGCGGCCCGTCGTTCAGCTTCATCACGCGGCCACAGGCGACCCTGGATGCTGCCGCCCAGCCAACTCATCGCACATGCCGCGATGATCCCCTCCGGGGTTCCGCCGATACCGGCGAGCATGTCGACGCCCGTGCCGTGACGCGCTGCCATGACCGCACCCGCTACATCGCCATCGACAATGAACTTGATTCGCGCACCAGCGGTGCGAACCTCATCGACCAGGGTGTCGTGCCGAGGCCGGTCGAGAATGCATACCGTTAGATCGGCGATGCTCTCGCCCTTTGCCTTGGCGACCTGTTGCAGGTTCCACGAGATAGGTGCGGTGATGTCGATCGCGTCGGCGCTGTCCGGGCCTACTACCAACTTCTGCATGTAGAAAACCGCGCTCGGATCGAACATCGCTCCGCGTTCAGCCACTGCGATGACCGAGATCGCATTGGTCATGCCTTTCGCCGTGAGAGTGGTGCCATCTATGGGATCGACAGCGACGTCCACCTCGGCGCCCGTCCCATCCCCCACGCGCTCGCCGTTGAACAGCATCGGGGCGTCGTCCTTCTCGCCTTCACCGATCACCACCACGCCGTCCATGGACACGCTGCTGATCAGTGTGCGCATCGCATTTACGGCCGCGCCGTCCGCGCCGTTCTTATCGCCGCGGCCCACCCAGCGAGCCGCTGCCATCGCAGCCGCCTCGGTGACCCGGACGAGTTCCAGTGCAAGGTTTCGATCTGGTGCCTCAGGACTGCGGGCATTCGCCGACTCGGCCATACGGTCAGCGTAGTGAGCCGGACGTGGTGAAGTAGGGCTCAGTCGCGAGAACGTCGGGCATGGCCGATGATGGCTGGGTGAGCACTCCACAGCCCACCGGACGATCGATGCGTGGCCTTCGCAAGAACGTCGGAGACATGATCCGCTCCATGCTGGTTGTGCTGGCTGTCGTCGGAGCCATTCTGCTCGTGACGTGGCGCCCGCAGCCCGATCCCATTAGGGAGGTTTCACTCGAACCTCTCGTCTCGTTTGCGAGCAGCCAGGCCGGGTTTCCGGTGTTCATCCTCGACACCGAGGCTCAGCCCACGAGTGTGCGGTGGGAGCCGACCGAAGAGTCGAGTGGCGAGATGGTGTGGCACATCGGATATGTCACGCCCGGTGATCACTACCTGCAACTGAGTCAATCGCTGACGGACTCTGAGACTTACCTGGACGAGCAGACCAGCAACGGTGTCGTGCTCAAGGATGACGCGGATCTACCTTCGTCGGTACGGCAATTGATGGCCGAGGGGTGGGTTCCGGCTCAGAACGACGACGCGAATCCTCGCCGCTCATTGCTGGCCACGCTCGACGGTTCGACGACGATTCTGAGCGGCACTGGGGACTGGTCGGAAGTAGCGGACGCGGCCCGCAGTCTCGTCGTGCCCTAGGCCTCGTCGCTCGAGTTCTGTTGCGTGGCGATTGCCTCGTGGAGTTTGGTCCGAGCTTCATCGAGCCAGCGGGTACAGATAGCGGCTACCTCCTCGCCGCGCTGCCACAGCGCGAGTGCCTCCTCGAGACTCAAGCCTCCCACCACGAGTGCGGCGACGATGTTGGCTAGTTCCTCGCGTGCTTGCTCGAAACCCAACTCGTTACTCATGCGGACTCCCTGTCGCCTTGCGCGATCCGTTCGGTCACGCTCGCCCTGATCTTGCCCTCGTGGACGAATATGTCGAGAGCGTCACCGACCTTGACGTCCATTGCTTCGCGAACCACGGCACCATCGTGACGCTGCACGATGGCATACCCGCGTTCCAATGTCGCTGCCGGGGAGAGGCTCCGTGTTCGCGCAAGCAGATGCCGAACGTCGTTACTCCAGTTGTCGATGCGTGTCTGCAGCACCCGCACCATTCGCCGCTCGGCATCGATCACGAATGTGGCTTCAGATTCCAGGCGACGGCTGATTCCCGCTCGGCCCCGCTCCAGAAGTTGCCGCACGCGGGCATCCTCATCCTTGAAGGATGGAACGACACGTTTTCCCGCATCGGTGGGAGTCGATGCTCGGTAGTCGGCGACCAGATCCAGGATGGGTGCATCCTGCTCATGGCCGATGGCGCTGACCACCGGAGTGCTCGCTGCTGAGACCGCGCGCACCAGCGACTCGTTACTGAAGGGCAGGAGATCCTCCACACTGCCGCCACCACGAGTGATGACGATGACGTCCACATCGTCGATCGCATCGAGTTCGATGAGCGCGTCGGTGACCTCGCGAACGGCGTTGGCACCTTGAACGGCTACTTCGCGGATTTCGAATCGAG
>JBMTHB010000271.1:0-2629 GCA_049435845.1 Candidatus Nanopelagicales bacterium
TCGCGGTGCGCTTGGCTGCCTTCTTGGCAGGGCGCTTCGCGGCCTTCTTGGCCGTCCGCTTGGTGGCCTTCTTGGCCGTCCGCTTGGTTGCCTTCTTCGCGGTGCGCTTGGTGGCCTTCTTGGCCGTGCGCTTGGTTGCCTTCTTCGCGGTGCGCTTGGCTGCCTTCTTGGCAGGGCGCTTCGCGGCCTTCTTGGCCGTGCGCTTGGTGGCCTTCTTGGCCGTGCGCTTGGTTGCCTTCTTGGCTGCCTTGCGAGGCGCAGCCTTCTTGGCTGATGCCTTGCGTGCAGTCTTTCGTGCGACCGCCACGTTGCCTCCCGTGTCGTTGGCTCTGCACTTTTTGCAGAGTCCACTAGCGAAACTGTGACAGAGGTGAGTCATAAACGCAAAGATGTCGGCGTCATTTCGCGTCGTCGTGTCGCGGATGTGGTAACGCGCGCGCAGGGATTGCGGGCACAGTGACCGCACCAAAGTGCCACGAGGGGAGATCGTGTATCCGAACTTCCACGTGGGCGGGGGAGATCCGCATTGCGCTCGTCATGTGCGAACTGGGCGCTTCTGGCAGGATCCGTCCCCATGACCGATACCACAGCGCCCGCGCCCAAGAATCCATTCGAATTGCCAGACGTCACACACGTCACAGTGGCTGTGCTCGGGGGAACGGGGGAACAGGGACGCGGACTCGCACTGCGATTCGCTCGCGCAGGTCATCGAGTGGTGATCGGATCGCGGTCCGCAGAGCGCGCGCAGGAGATCGCCGCCACCATGGGTGACCTCGTTTCAGGTGCATCCAACGAGGATGCGGCACGCGCAGGCGACGTCGTGATCGTGGCGGTGCCGTGGGATGGACACCGCGAATTGCTGGCATCCTTGGCCGAGCCGCTTGCTGGGAAGATCGTCATCGACTGCGTCAACCCGCTCGGATTCGATAAGCAGGGTGCGTTCGCACTTCCCGTCGAGGAGGGATCCGCGGCGCAGCAGGCAGCGAGTGTGCTGCCGAACTCACGGGTGGTGGCGGCCTTCCATCACATTTCAGCCGTGCTCTTGTTGGACGAGACCGTCGAATCGATCGACACCGACGTCGTCGTTCTCGGTGACGATCGTGAGGCGACCGACACCGTGCAGGCTTTGGCGTCTCGGATCCCGGGAATCCGTGGCATCTATGGCGGTCGACTGCGCAATGCCGGTCAGGTCGAGGCGTGGACAGCCAACTTGATCTCGATGAACCGTAGGTACAAGGTGCACGCGGGAGTTCGCATCACCGACATCTAGCGCCCTGGCTACTAGCGGTACTCGTGCTCCGGTCCGGGATAGACGCCCGACTCGACATCGCGGACCCAGGCTCCGACGGCGTCGGCCATGACCTCTCTGAGGTTCGCGTAGCGTTGCACGAAGCGGGGGATGGGATCTGGGGTCAGTCCCAACAGGTCCTGCCAGACGAGCACCTGGGCGTCGGTGCCTGAGCCGGCCCCGATACCTATGGTCGGGATGGTGAGGATCTCGCTCACCCGTGCCGCGAGTTCGGCCGGCACCACCTCGAGCACGAGGGCCGTGGCTCCGGCGGCCTCCATGGCCTTCGCATCGCGCAGAAGTAGCTCACCGCTCTCGCCCCTACCTTGGACGCGGTAGCCACCTAGCAGATTCACCGATTGCGGGGTCAACCCGACGTGTCCGACGACGGGAATACCAGCGTTGGCGAGCGCCTCGACCTGCGGCAGCACAGCGGCACCGCCCTCCAACTTGACCGCTTGGGCGCCACCTTCCTTCATGAAGGCTGCTGCGGATTCCAATGCCTGAGCTGGCGATTGCTGATAAGAACCGAAGGGCAGGTCGGCGACCACCACAGCTCGCTTGGTGCCACGGACCACCCCTTGGACCAGGGGCAGCATCTCTGCGACCGTGATGGGGATCGTGGAGTCGTGGCCATGGACGACCATCGCTGCGGAATCCCCGACCAGGATGGCCGGGACGCCGGCGCTTTCGAAGATCCCTGCAGTAAGGGCGTCGTAGGCAGTGAGCATCGCCCACTTCTCCCCGGCGTCGGTGGCCTGTTGCAGGTCGAGCATCGTCAGACGCCGATTGGCGACAGCATGAACGGACATTGGATTGCTCCGATCTCGAGGCTCCCGCGAGTCCCCGGACAGGTGAAGCATGCCACGAAGCGCCGGCGGGTGCGTGCACAACACGGGCCCGATTTTCGATACGCTAACGTTTCGTAACTGCGTCCACGATCTCGGGAGCAACGGCATGAACTCAGACGACTGGATGACCTCCGGCACCGGTCACCCGCGCAGGTGGGCGATCCTCGGGGTCCTCGTGATCGGGCTCGTGGTGGTCGTATTGGACAACACGATCTTGAACATTGCGCTGCCGACCATCCAGGCCGACCTCTCCGCTAGTCCCGGTGAGCTCGTCTGGGCCGTCGACTCCTACATCCTGGTCTTCGCCGCCCTGCTGTTCACCTGGGGTGCCCTCGGAGATCGCCTCGGTCGCAAGAAGGTGCTCGTCGTCGGCCTCATCATCTTCGGCGCCGCATCGATGTTGAGTGCCTTCGCAGTGAATGCCCCGATGCTTATCGGGTCACGAGCCTTGATGGGAATCGGTGGTGCGGCAGTGCTACCCACAACCTTG
>JBMTHB010000272.1:0-2628 GCA_049435845.1 Candidatus Nanopelagicales bacterium
GCCCGAGAGCAGCAGCTGTACGGCATGGCGTTCCAGCAGGCAGCGCTATTCGACTGGCGCACAGTGCGCCGCAATGTCGAACTACCGCTGGAGCTCCAAGGTTGGAACAAGGACAAGCGCAAGTCACGTGCATTGGAGTTGCTCGAGATGGTCCAACTCGCCGATTTCGCCGAGCACCGGCCCTGGGAGCTGTCCGGTGGCATGCAGCAGCGCGTGGCCATCGCCCGATCCCTGGCCGTCGATCCTCCCCTGCTGCTGATGGACGAGCCATTCGGGGCGCTCGATGAGATGACGCGTGAGCGCATGCAGAACGAATTGCTGCGAATCCGCAAGGAGACGGGGAAGTCGATCGTCTTCGTTACGCACTCGATCCCGGAGGCGGTCTATCTGTCCGACCGAGTGGTGGTGATGTCGCCTCGTCCTGGCAGGATCACCGACATCGTGCCGATCCCGCTCGGCGACGACCGAGACGAAGACACCCGCGAATCCGACACGTTCTACGAATCCGTGACCGCAGTACGTGAGGCATTGCGCGGACACGTGGGCGGCGCCGGAATGCGCGCCCGGGTGGGCGAGGTCTGATGTCCGAAGCCTGGGCTGACCGCCTGAAATTCGTCTGGCCACCGGTGCTCATCGCGCTGGTGTTCCTGGGCGCGTGGCAGCTGTTGGTCGTGGCTCGGGACATCCAACCGTTCCTGCTGCCGGCGCCCTCCTTGATCGCGCAGAACTTCTTCGGCGACCTGGCCCTGATGTGGGGGACCGCCTACTACACCGGAACCACGGCTGTCCTAGGACTTGTGTTCGGAACAATCGCTGGTCTGGTCATGGCACTGCTCGCCCAGCGATTCGTCGTCGTTAACAATTTGGTCACTCCCCTTGCCGCGGGCCTAGCCGCGGTGCCCATCATTGCCTTGACGCCGATTCTGAACAATATGTTCAGCATCACCAGTCGAACACCTCGGGTGCTCGTCACCGCGATCATCGTGTTCTTCCCGATGCTCGTGAACGTCACCCGAGGACTCATACAAGTACAACCGGTGCAGTTGGAGTTGATGCGCTCGATGAATGCACAGCCGAGGACCGTCCTGCGGACGCTGCGCATTCCGAACGCCATACCGTTCTTCTTCACCGGCATGAAGGTCGCCGCCCCCTTGGCCGTCATCGCAGCACTGGTGGCCGAATACTTCGGTGGACCTCAACAAGGACTTGGCTCCCGGATCGCAAGTTCGGCAGCCAATACCGCCTACGGAAGAGCGTGGGCATATGTAGTTGCAGCAATCATCACCGGCCTGGTGTTCTACCTGATCGTCGTGGCCGTTGAGCGTTGGACAACACCCTGGACAGGCAGAACCCGTTCAGCCTGACAATAAATAGGAGGAAGCATGCGCAACATCGCACGCAGCCGGTGGACTCGTGTCGCGAGTCTGGCCGCTGTCGGCGTTCTCGCGTTGTCCGCTTGCGGAGGCTCGGACTCGAGCTCCGAAAGTGCGACGGAAGAGACCGCCGCGGAGGAGGCAGCGACAGACACTGCCACAGAGGAGACCGAAGCTGAGGAAGCTGTCAGCGGCGAGGAGTGCACGGAGCTGACTCCGGCCAGCTTGCAGCTGCAGTGGTTCGTCCAGGCCCAATTCGCCGGCTACTACGCAGCCAAGGACCTGGGCTTCTACGAGGCAGCCTGCATTGACGTCACCATCCTGGAAGGCGGCGTGGACATCGTTCCGCAGACCGTTCTCGCACAGGGTGGCGCGGACTTCGCTCTCGCTTGGGTGCCCAAGGCACTCGCCTCGCGTGAGCAGGGCGCCGGCATCGTGGACATCGCTCAGGTGTTCCAGCGTTCGGGCACCTTGCAGGTCGCGTGGGCCGATTCGGGCATCGAGTCCCCCGCGGACTTCAAGGGCAAGAAGATCGGTAACTGGGGCTTCGGCAACGAGTACGAGATCTTCGCCGCTCTCGGTGAGGAAGGCCTTGACCCGGCAAGCGACGTAGAACTCGTGCAGCAGCAGTTCGACATGGTCGCGCTGCTCAACCGCGAGATCGACGCCGCTGAGGCAATGACCTACAACGAGTACGCACAGCTGCTCGAGGCGGTCAACCCGGACACCGGTGAGCTGTACCAGCCGGAGGACTTCAACGTCATCAGCTACTCGGACTACGGCGTGGGCATGCTCCAGGACGCCATCTGGGCAGATGAGGCACGCCTGGGGGACGCTGACTACGCCGATCTCGCACAGCGGTTCGTCACGGCCTCCTTCGAGGGCTGGATCTACTGCCGCGACAACCCGGAAGAGTGCGCGGATATCTTGACCGCCAACGGATCGCAGCTCGGCGCCAGCCACCAGCTGTGGATGATGAACGAAGTCAACAAGCTGATCTGGCCGTCCCCGAACGGCATCGGCATCATGGATCCGGCTGAATGGGAGCAGACCGTTGCAATCTCCCTGAACAGCCCGAACCTCGAGGGCGCGACCGTCATCACGGCGGAGCCGCCGGCGACTGCCTACACCAACCAGTTCGCGGAGGCTGCCAATGCAGCACTGCAGGCTGATGGTGTGGACACCACCGGTGACGGCTTCACCCCGATCGAGGTCACCCTGAACGAGGGTGGCGCGTAAGCACCGCGCAATACGG
>JBMTHB010000273.1:0-2623 GCA_049435845.1 Candidatus Nanopelagicales bacterium
CTCGCCGATCCTGGTCGTCGGCGGCCCGGGCATCGACGACGCGGTGATCGCCGGCGGCTTCGTACCCGTGCGCGATCGGTCCCGTCAGCCTGCAGCGGTGGTGCAGGGCCTGGGCAAGGACGTGGGGTGGCATGAGTTGTCCGAGGCGGCCTACGCCATCGCCGCCGGGGCGACCTGGGTTGCCACGAATCTCGACCCCAGCCTGCCGACCGAAGAAGGGTTCGCCATCGGCAACGGCGCGCTCGTAGGCGCGGTGCAGATCGCGACCGGCAAAGGCCCGGACGCCGTGACCGGTAAGCCCGAACCGCTGCTGTTCCACCTGGCGACCACCCGGATGGGTGCGCAGCGTCCGCTGGTGATCGGTGATCGTCCGGACACCGACATCCTGGGCGCGCATCGATCCGGACTGGATTCGCTGCTCGTGCTGACCGGTGTGACGGGAAGGCAGGGACTGATCGAGCTGTTCGACATCGACCCGCAGTTCCGGCCCACGTACCTGGCGGCGGACCTGCGAGCACTCGCCGACCCCGCCGAGCAGGTTCGCATCGACGCCGAAGCCCCGGGAAGTGGTGTGCTGTCCGATGTCCGCCGGCTACTGGGACAGGCCTGGAGCGATCCATCGGCCGCCGATCAACTGAGACCGACATTCCGCGCGGCCCTGGACGCGTGGCTCGCCCACCGGAATTAGCGTGGCGCAACTAAAGTCTCATGCCTGAGCCTGGAAGGAGAGGGATCGACATGCTGGAAGGATTACGCGGCTACGTGCAGTTGGCGACCGGCGTCACCGAAGTCACGGCCAGCAAGGCCCGCGACGCCGCGATGTCCCTGGTGAACCAGGGCCTGCAATTGACCGGGCGGACACCTGATGTCATGGGCTCGGTGCAGGACATCGCCGATGACCTCGTCGCCACTTCCAAGCAGAATCGGGAGATGCTCGTCGGGATGATCAGAACCGAGGTGGATCGAGCCGTCGGGCGCATGGGATTCGTGCGCGAGGATGAGCTCGCCGCCTTGCGTGCACGCGTCGAACGCCTGGAGAAGAGCCAGCGCGAGGAAGGACCCTCCAGCGACACTACGGAGCAAGCACCCGAACCCCCGCGCAAGGTCAAGAAGAAAGTGGTGCCGGAGTGACGTCCTACTTCGAGAGCCAGGACTACGTCGAAGGAGCCGCTCACGAGGAGGGCGTCGACGAGGACGTACTCGTGCTCGAGGAAGCACCGGATCCACAGTCGACACTGCCCGTATGGGAGCCGACCGGCAATGCAACCGTGGACGCCGCACTCGAGGAGTTGCACGGCCTGGCCGAGACGGACGTGGCCGAGCACGCCGAGATCTACGAACGCCTTCAGCAGTCTCTGCGATCGACGCTCGACGGACTGTCGACCGCCGACGATCCGGCGTGAGTGACACCAGCCGCTCCGAATCACACCCGTGACCCGTCGACGACTGGACGCCGAGCTCGTCCGTCGGCGGCTGGTGACATCGCGGGAACAGGCCCAAAGTGCTATCGCCGAAGGACGTGTGTTGATCGGCGGGGTGGTCGCGACCAAGGCGGCCACCCAGGTCGAGGAATCCCAAGCCATTGACGTCACATCGAAAGATGAGGACGACTACGTCTCCCGTGGTGCATACAAACTCATCGGGGCGCTCGATTCCTTCGCCATCGATGTGCGAGGCCGACGAGCGCTCGACGCAGGCGCGTCCACCGGCGGATTCACTCAGGTGCTTCTCGAGCGCGGCGTTGCTCAGGTGATCGCGGTGGATGTCGGCTACGGGCAATTGGCCTGGCCGGTGAGGTCCCATGATGCGGTGACCGTGCGGGAACGCACCAACGTGCGGTACCTGACACCCGATGATGTGCCGTACCCCCCTGATCTGATCGTCGCCGATCTGTCGTTCATCTCACTGACCGTCGTGTTGCCGGCTCTGCTGGCCGTGGCGGCACCGGAGGCGGATTTCCTGCTCATGGTCAAACCGCAGTTCGAAGTCGGCAAGGACGTCGTCGGGCAGGGCGTCGTGACCGACCCTGACTTACGTGTGCGAGCAGTCTGGGGTGTGGTGGAGGCCGGGCTCGGCCTGGGCCTGGAACTGTGCGGCGTGGTCGCTAGTCCGCTGCCGGGCCCCAAGGGGAATGTCGAGTACTTCCTGTGGATGACGAACTCCGCGGGTGACGTCGAGGCGCCCACCGGGGATGATGGTCGGATGCACCCGCGGATCGGTCGATCAGCGACCCCGGATCGGATCGATGATTCGAGCCGGGAATCGATCACCGCTGCGATACGCACCGCAGTGGAGGAGGGTCCGCGATGACGTCCGCTGACACGGTGCGCGTCGTCGTGGTGGTCAATACCTCGAACGCGGATGCCAGGCGCGTGGCTCGATCGACCATCGCGTCGCTGCGGGATTCCGGCGCCCATGTCTGCGGCACCGCGCGAGAACTCCAGGCCCTCGTCGACGATCAAGACGATGCCGGCTTCTCCTCCACCGGCCTGGACGTCATCGCCGACGATGTTCCTGCCGGTGGGGTAGCCGGGGATGTAGTCGTGGTGTTTGGAGGCGACGGCACGATCTTGCGGGCGGCCGAGTTCGCTGCGCCTGGGACACCTTTACTGGGGGTGAACCT
>JBMTHB010000274.1:0-2620 GCA_049435845.1 Candidatus Nanopelagicales bacterium
TGAGCACTGGTCACAGTCCCCGTTGCACGGTTCGACGTGAATAGTCACGTTGGTATAGGAAAGCCTGGCTGCTATATCCTGCTCAAGATGGTCGCACATATTGTGTGTTTCTTCCACGCTGGCATCCTTGGGCATCCTCGTTATCGCCTGGACGCTGGTGATTTTCCTCAAGGCTACGTCACCCGACCTTGCCAACTTCGCGCCCCAGGTAAACCCAATCGCATGGCCAGGCTGGATCAGTGCCTTGGTTGCGCTCCTCACGTTTGTCGCCCTGTGGATCCTGTTCCTCATCACGTACTACCGAGATAATTCGAAGAGACGACACGCCTTGAGGCAGGCGTCAAGCCACGTCGAATATCTCGGTCGGGCACTTGACGAGGTCCGTGCGGAGATCCAACGCCTTGAGTCCCTACATCAACAGATGCCAGACTACCTGAAGTATCTGTCAGAGGTTCTTCATCGCCCGTGGACTTTGCCCCAACTCTCCACGCTGTTGTCCGCGCAAACTGCGTCGACACCCGAGACTCCCGAGGCCGTGCTCTTCGATGCGGCGCGTCCAGACCCAACCTCCCTACCCTCCCTCATGCGCCTGGCGGAGCCTCCGCTCGGCGCTGGAGGAGAGAAGGAAGCAGCGCTGGTGCGCGACACTGTTCGAATCATGATGCATCGAGGGTGGCGATTTGGAGCCCTATGTTCGCTTCTCGAAGCTGCCGAGGCCGTCGAGGCGGTGCCACCCGGAACATTCGACGTCTCTCGGGTCGACCGGGATTCCCGTGTGCGCAGCGCGGTCATGAAGTCCCTTGAGGAGTCAGACGCCAGGCTCGTCGCCGGACGAAGTCAACTACGTCAGCTGGCCCGGCGGATCCATTTGCAGGTCATGGATGAGATTCATCCGGCAGTCCAGGAACTTGTGGAGGATCCGCTCGAGAGCCTAGATCTCGAGGAAGACATCCTCTCCGACGGCGACTGGCGCATAAAGGATTGGGACGAGTTCTTGGCTGAGGCCGTTGGGCCGGCTAGCGCATGGAGTACCGCGACATTCAGCCTCGATGGGCTTGCGGCGGGGTTACCGGACGTCACATCGACCGTATACGGGCCGGAGCGGCTCGCCGACCAAGCAGAGCCCGGAATCGTCTTTGCTGGCACCCAAGGGAAGTCGGTTAGACCCATCGAACTCGTCGTGCGGATTGACAGGAGCCCCATGTCTTTGGGTCCCGTGCGTTTTCGCCTTTTCGAAGGCGCAGCCTCCGAGAACCCCTCCTCAAGCGATTCGAGAGCGACTCCCGGCGTCGCCTCCTCGGTGGCGCCCGCGGCGACACCAAACTCCTACGCCGACGCTCGTGAGGGTGGGGATACCCCATCGGGCGCCGATCACATTCGAGCCGATCAGGACTCCCTCGCCTAGCAATTTGCTGACGTCAACTTGATGGATTTTCGCCCCCGGCGCTCTCTGGATAGCTCTCACACCCGACGCCATCACCGTCGCGATCCAGGTCGTATGGGTCGGCGTAGCCGGTGAGAGTCACCTTGAATCCGATGTCAGCGCAGTCCCTATCTTCTGCCTCAAGAACACAGGGCCGGTACGCATCACTGCACGCCCCGCTGAGGGCAACAGTCCGTGCGGTAGGGATCTCAGAGGTCGTCGAAGGTTGATCCGAAGATGACGCAGGCAAGAGAATGGCCATCGCAGCGAGCAGCGTGGCAATGACGCCCGTGCCTAGAAGGACCTTCAGGTCTGGGGTCCGATCCGCCCCGAACACCTTCATCAGGACGAGCAGGGCCAGGACCACGACGGCGCCGGCAGCGAGCGCCCCCAGCCAACCGAAAGCCAGGGTGAGTCCTGCCGAAAGACCGGCACTAGCAAGCAGCGCAAGAGCCACCAGGAGGCCTGCGGGGACGTGTCGCCCCGAGGCAGCCACTGAGGCCTCGAAGCGCTGAGAGGACACGGATGCCTCGGGCGCATGCATGAGGAGGCCAACTGCCTGCTCAACCCACGGGACCGGTGGGGTGGTGGCCTCGCGAGGAACCGTCCGAAGCCCTGAATCAATGATCTCGCGAATGCGGGGCAGATCCCCTTCGCCGATCACCTGCTCACGCCGTCCATCGGGGCCTATGTCGCCGTCAACCTGGGTGTGCGGGATAGCGAGAAACCACTGCGATCGAATAAGACCCAGTCCCCACTCAGGCTGGCGATCCAGGTAGCGACGCAGAGCGTGTTTGGCGCGACGAGCCTGATCGGTCGGATGGATTCGTCGTACGCCGCCGTTGCCGTTGCGCGTGGTCCACTGTCCATCTTGATAGGAGATGTGTCCGCCCTTGACCTCAATCACGGCCACACCGCGTTCGGGCGACAGCAGCATGAGATCGATCTCGACGTCACCGGCTTGGCCGTCGCTGAATCGAAGGCCGTGAATGAGAACCTCCCCGTCTTGCAGAGTGGCTCTCAGGGCCTCCCAGACTTGCCTTTCGGACTCGGTTTGGAATGCCGGACGCTCTGGAATCGCCTTACCCCCGTGTGACACATGGAAGACCCTACAGACAGATCAATCAGATGACAGGATTTAGGCGGCAGCCCCGTTGTCCCGACCCCCGTGGACGGCGGGGCTGTCCCCACCGAGGG
>JBMTHB010000275.1:0-2608 GCA_049435845.1 Candidatus Nanopelagicales bacterium
AATGCCACATGCGTTGCGATCCGACGGCGGTATCGGGCGGCACACTACGGAGGACCACCAGCCCTCCTTTCGCTACGCCAACTGTCAGGTGATCTCCCAGACGACCATGTCGTCGCGGTGCACCACCTCGCGTTCGTACTCAGGTCCTCGCTCTCGTGCTAGGTCCCGAGTAGAGCGCCCGAGGAGTTCCGGCAACTCCCGTGCATCAAAGTTGACCAAACCTCGGCCGATCGCGCGACCACTTTGGTCCAATAGGTCCACGGGATCTCCCGCCACAAACGAACCATTCACCGCAGTGATGCCTGCCGGTAACAGTGATGCTCGTCTCGTCGTCAGCGCGTCCACGGCACCGGCATCCAAGGTCAAGGACCCGTTCGGGGTGGTCGCATGTGCTAGCCACAGCAAACGCGTGGACGAGCGTTGCCCCGTCGGGTGGAATGCGGTACCGACGTCCGCTGCGTGCAAGGCCGCATCGGCCTGAACAGCCGACGCCAACAAAGTCGGGATACCCGCGGCCGTCGCGATCGTTGCCGCCTGCACCTTGGTCGCCATACCACCCAGACCCACGCCTGCCCCGCCGGCACCGCCGAGACGGATGCTCTCGATATCACCGACCTGATGAACCTCCGGGATGAAGGTCGCATCGCCCTTGCTCGGTGGCGCGTCGTAGAGGCCGTCCACATCCGAGAGCAGGATGAGGGCTTTGGCCTGCACGACGTGCGCCACGAGCGCCGCGAGTCGATCGTTGTCGCCCAAACGGATCTCGTCGGTGGCCACGGTGTCGTTCTCGTTCACGATAGGCACGACCCCGAGTTCGAGCAGCCGGAATAGCGTCCGTTGCGCATTCCGGTAATGGCTACGGCGGGTGACGTCGTCGCTCGTGAGCAGTACTTGACCGACCGTGATCCCGTGTCCGGCGAATGCCTGGGTGTAGCGCGCCAACAGCATGCCCTGGCCGACACTGGCAGATGCCTGCTGGGTCGCCAGGTCCTGCGGGCGGCGACGCAGGCCGAGCGTCGGGAAACCGGAGGCGATCGCACCGCTGCTCACCACCACGACCTGGGTCCCTCGCGCGTGGCGCTCGGCGATGCTGCGCACGATGGCATCGACCCTGGTGTCGTCGACTCCCCCGCCGGCGGAGGTGAGCGACGACGAGCCGACCTTCACCACGATTCGATCGGCGGCAGCGATGACCGCACGTGCCTGACTCACTGCTCGCTTCCTTCCGTGGTGTCGTCGTCGTTCACAACATAGAGCCGGTCGTCACTGCCCCGGGGCCCGATCGGCCCCGCTCCGATCGTCGGCTGCCAATCGAAAACCACGGCCTCATCCCCGGGGCCGATCATGACGGTTGCTCCGGCCCGAGCACCGAGTTTGGCCAATTCCTCCTCGACACCCAGCCGCGCCAAGCGGTCGGCGAGGTAGCCCACGGCCTCGTCGTTGCCGAAATCGGTCTGGCGCACCCAGCGTTCCGGTCGGACGCCCAGAACGCGGAAGCCCTCCTGCTCCTTACGAACCGTGAATCCGGTGTCGTCGACCGGGATCGGTCGAATGACCACCCGCGGTACCACCACGTTCTCCTCCTCGGCGCGAGCCTGAAGCACCAGTTGCCCCATGGCGAAGGCCAGGGGCCGCAGTCCCTCGCGGCTCACCGCGGAGACGTCGAACACTCGGTAGCCACGGGCCTCCAACTCCGGCCGGACGAAGTCCGCTAGCTCACGGGCGTCAGGGATATCGATCTTGTTCAAGGCAACGAGTCGGGGGCGATCGGCGAGACCGCCGTACGCCTGCAACTCACCTTCGATGACATCGAGATCGCTCAGCGGGTCGCGTCCGGGTTCCAGCGTGGCGCAGTCGATGACGTGCACCAGGACACTGCACCGTTCGACATGCCGCAGGAACTCCAGCCCCAGACCCTTGCCTTGGCTCGCGCCGGGAATCAATCCGGGGACATCGGCCACCGTGAAGACGATGTCGTCAGCCGTGACGACACCGAGGTTGGGCACCAGCGTGGTGAAGGGATAGTCGGCGATCTTCGGCCGCGCCGCAGACAAGGCTGCGATCAAACTGGACTTGCCTGCACTCGGGTAGCCCACGAGGGCAACGTCGGCCACCGTCTTCAGTTCGAGTACCAGATCTCGTGCCTCGCCAGGTTCGCCGAGCAGCGCGAAGCCGGGTGCCTTGCGCCGCGGCGATGCCAGGGCGGCATTCCCGAGTCCGCCCCGACCCCCGCGCGCCAGGATGAACGAGTCCCCCGGTGCAACCAGATCGACCACCGCTTCACCCTCCGCAGTGGTGACGACCGTGCCGCGGGGCACACTGACGACGACGTCGTCGGCATCGGCACCGTTGCGATTCGAACCCTGCCCCGGCTTGCCGTTGGCGGCCTTGCGATGCGGATGACGTTGGATGTCCAACAAGGTGGTGACGGATGGGTCGACCACTGCGATGACGTCTCCACCACGGCCACCGTTACCACCGTCGGGACCACCGAGCGGCTTGAACTTCTCGCGGTGAACAGACGAACACCCGTTGCCGCCATTACCCGCCTGCGCATGGATGATCGCGCGATCGACGAAGGAACTCATGCGGATCTCCCGAGTGCGTG
>JBMTHB010000276.1:0-2597 GCA_049435845.1 Candidatus Nanopelagicales bacterium
ATCCATGTCACGTCGCAGCTTGACGTCATCGTCTCCGCGTATCCCCAGGCGACGCGCCAAAGGAGCAACCGTCAACGACAGCAACAGACTCAGAACGATGATGACGAATGTGGTACCGAGGATCACGTCCCGATAGGGGAAAGGCTCACCAGCCAGCGTGACGAGCGGCAGAGAGAACGCGGCCAGTCCCGATACCGGACCACGTGCACCTGCCCAGGCAAGGATGGCTGCATCTTTTCCAAACTGGTCGTCCCGAGATCGCGTCTCGTGCGTTCTCCGTTCGTGGGCGCGCTCGTAGAACACCATCACGGCAACGAATAGCGCGCGCGTGACGATCAGCGTTACCAGGACTAGAACGACGAGTACCCCTGCAAGGCGGAGATCGCTCGCGCTCAGCCGAGTAAGCACCTCGGGAATCTCGAGTCCGATGAGATAGAACGCGAACGTCTGGAGGATGAACGTGAGATGCCGCCAGACCGTGGAACCCTGCAGTCGTCCCGACCAGCCTGGATCCGAATGCTGCGCATTGGCGACCCACAAGGCAGCTACGACTACGGCCAAGATCCCAGAACCCTCGAAGCGTTCGGCCACCAGGTAGATGAGGAACGGCGCGATGACGATGAGTGAGTTCGCCGCAACGAGATCACGGCTTCTTTTGATGACCGCTGACAGGGCCCATCCGGCTACTCCGCCAACCAGAAGGCCGACACTGACCGCGACCGCGAACATCCCCGCCGCGTCGAGCACTGTCACGCTGCCGACTACGGCGGCCATCACTGCGACGCGCAGAGCGGTCAAGCCAGTGCCGTCGTTCACGAGGCTCTCGCCTTCGAGAATCGACACCAATCGTCGCGGGATCGATGCACGTTTCGCGATGGTGCTGACAGCTACCGCGTCGGTCGGCGCGAGGATCGCGCCCAACGCCAAGGCAACCGCTAGCGGCATTGCGACGACGAGCGTGACCAAACCGCCCACGGCGAACGTCGTAGTGAGAACAAGGCCGATAGCGAGAGCAAGGACCGGCCTGCTGACACGGCGAAGGTCCAGATAGGACGAACCCAGCGCCTCCCCGAACACGAGAGGCGCCAACAAGACAATGAGGATGACTTCAGGCTCCGGTGGCGCCGTTGGTCCCACAGGTGCAATACCGATGACCGCGCCCACGAAGATCAGTGGAAGAGCGATGCCCCAGCCGCGTTGCCGGATGAATACCGCGACCGCCAGCACCACGACACCGCTTGCCGCATATTCGAAAAGACCTTCACCCACGTCGGCACCTTAGACGGATTTCACGATGGATCGAGGCGACGTCGACCCTCGAATGCTCGACCGAGCGTGACTTCGTCGGCGTACTCGAGATCGCCGCCGACGGGAAGCCCACTCGCCAACCGAGATACAGCAACACCTAGCGGCTGGATAGTGCGAGCAAGATACGTAGCCGTTGCTTCACCCTCCAGATTCGGATCGGTTGCCAAGATCACCTCGGCGATGGATCCATCTGCGAGCCGACCCAGAAGCTCGCGGATGCGCAAGTCCTCCGGCCCCACGCCCTCGATCGGATTGATCGACCCGCCGAGCACGTGATAACGACCGCGAAACTCCCGGGTGCGCTCGATCGCGATCACATCCTTGGGTTCCTCGACCACGCACAGAATCGTGTGATCGCGCTTCGGATCCGCGCAGATGCGGCACTGTTCGGCCTCTGCGACATTTCCACACGTCTGGCAGAACTGGACGCGCTCCTTGACGTGCACCAGCGAATCCACCAGGCGTTGGACATCGGCCTGGTCAGAGGCCAACAGATAGAAGGCGATGCGCTGCGCGCTCTTGGGACCCACTCCGGGCAGGCGACCGAGTTCGTCGATCAGGTCTTGGACGGCACCTTCGTACATCAGTGCTCGATCTCACCGATCTGAGTTGCGCCGAGTTCACGCATAACTAGCTCCACACCGGTGACGTCGTCGACATTTGCGTCATCCAAGCTGGGGGCATCAGCTTCCTGGGTCGGCGCGGCTTTCGCACGCGAAGGCCCCGGCTGTGCCGGTGCCGAAGCGCCATCCGGTGCGAACACCACATCGATGCGCGCGTCGATCTTCAACACATCTCGAATCGCGGTACGCAATGCCTCGTCGTGACCATTCTGAGCGACGTTGGTCGCCTTGCCTTGGCTGTCGACGCTTACGGCGAGTACCCCGTTGTCCCACGACAGGGGACGAGAGCCACTGAAGGCCATCCAGGCAACGCGGGATTGCGACAAGCTGTCCATCACCGCCGGCCACATGGTGACGAACGCCTCGACATTGAGCCCCTCGCCTGACGAGTCATTCGATTCGTCGTGCGTGGAATCCGTCGTCGCGGATTCCTTCGTGCCGGCTGCCGCGGCTGCGGATGCCTTCTTCGGCTTGGCTGGCGGTGCAGGCGCACTCGAGGGGGCAACCGCCGAGATCGGCGGAGGTGGCGCGGGCTCGGTTGTCCCCTGCTGCTCGCCTGAGGGAGTTTCCTTCGCTTTCGACGCCGGGGTCGCCTTCGGTTGGGTCGTCTTGGTTGAGGACAGCGCCGGGGCGGCGGCGCCCGGCTGCCCCCCCGCCACCGCTCGG
>JBMTHB010000277.1:0-2593 GCA_049435845.1 Candidatus Nanopelagicales bacterium
CTGACGCATGTAACGGGCGTAGGCGCGCAAGATCATCGACTCGCGACAATGCATGCCCGATGTGACAACGAGAGTGTTGAAATAGTCGCTGGCTGCCCGACCATCCCAGCAAGCGTTGAACGCCTCGGCGAACCTGGTGCCCAACGTCTCGAAGTCGGGGATCGCACCAGCGGGTAGCACGACGCCGAAGTCCAATACCCAGGCCGAGGGCCGGTCCTTGCGCTTGAGTTGGTACGGATGCTCGTCGAGCACGTCCAAGCCGAGACGCTGCAAGATCGGGAGCACCTTCGTGAGCGGCATCGCCTGGCCGACCCGCATAACCTTGAAGCGCATCTCGCGAGAATCGGACACCACCGGCGCGTACAGCCCAACGGAGATCTCACCGGGCTCGAGTGCCTCGATGGTCCGGATGTCGTTGACTCCGGTTACCGGCTCGAAGTCCTCCTTGAACGCTTCAGGGAACGCACCGTCGTAGATCTTCAGCAGCGCCGGGGCGTCGGCTTCTCCCACCCGCTCAACGAGTAGCCGCGCGAACTCGTCGGTCCAGGACTGGGTGGCGCTTATGACTCGATCGTTCAACTCGTCGTGGTCGTACGCCGGGATACCTAGGCCGACCGGGATGTGGATCACGTAATGAAGCCGCGCTAGCACCGATTCCGAGACGCGGGCGGTGAACTCCACGGATGTGCCCCCGAAAGCTTCCACCAGGATCGACTCGATCTTCAAGCGGACCGCGGTCGTGTAGCGATCACGCGGCAGGTAGACCAGGCAGGAAAGGAAACGGCCGTAGTCGTCGGCACGCACGTACAACCTGGTCTGTCGGCGCTCCTGCAGGTGCATGACGGACTCGGCGATCTGCGTCAACTGCTCGGGGTGGATCTGGAAGAGCTCATCGCGCGGATAAGTCTCCAGGAACTGCTGGAGATCCTTGGCGCTGTGCGATCCGGGCACGAAGTCCAACGCACGCATCACGTAGTCGAGCTTGTCGCGCAGCACCGGGACATCGGAGACGCTGTGGGTGTAGGCCGATGCGGCGTACAGCCCGAGGAATCGTCGCTCGCCAACCACGTTCCCCTCGGCATCGAACTTCTTGATTCCGATGTAGTCCATGTAGGCCGTGCGATGAACCGTCGAGCGCGAGTTCGCCTTGCTCAAGACAAGCAGGTGTGGATCACGCGCCTTAGCTCGAACGGCAGTGGGAAGGATGGCGAAACTCAGCGAGACGGCGTCGTCGCCCTCGGTGCGCTGCCGCAAGATCCCCAGACCGCTGTCGGAGACCGGTCGAAGTGCGTCCTCCCCCTCCACGGTGATCAGGTCGTATTCTCGATAACCCAGGAAGGTGAGATTGTCGTCCGCCAACCACTTCAACAGGGCGCGGGTCTCCTCCACCTCGTGGCCCTCGACGCCCACCGGCGGATGGTGACGCAGTTCCCCGGCGATGCGCTCGGCCTGATTGCGCATCGGATGCCAATCGGTCACCGCCCTACGCACATCCCTGAGCACCCGCCTGGTGGAGGTGATCAAGGGTTCGAGATCGGCGGAGATGAAGTCTCGCTCCACCTCGATGCGCATCCACGACTCAATCAGCGCTCCGGCAGGGGCTTCGTCAACATCGATGTCGATGATCTCGGTGAGGTTGCCGTGCTGGTCGCGTTTTACCGCCAGTTGCGGGTGCACGATCAAGTGGACGTTGCGCCCGCTTTGGACCAGATTCGCTGTGACCGAATCGACGAGGAACGGCATGTCGTCGGTAACGATCTCGATGACCGCGTAACCCACGCCGGCGACATCAGGGGTCCAGCCGCGCACCAGAGCATGTCCGGGGTCGCGCACGCTCGCCCACTGGCGCATCGCATCAATATCGTGAACCAAGCCGGGTAGGTCGTGACCGGACATCTCTTCATCTGACACGTATCGGAAGAACCTTCCGGCGAATGCCCGATTACCAGAGTCGGAGACTTCGGAAAGCATTGAACGCCACGCGGGAACCACGATGTCCACCACGGATATCGCCCCTCAGCGATGAGCGCGCCACGCCGTTGTGACGCTTTGTCCTACGGTAGTCGGGTACGGCTCAGGTGAGAAGAACTACTCGGATTGGAGCACTCGATGGCCAAGGAATTCACCTATAAGCAATCCTTCGGTTCCGATCCCGTTGCCGTCTTCACCATGCTGCGCGCTCCGGAATATGTTCAAGCCAAATGCGCGGCCACCGGCTCCCTGAAGACCACGATAGATGTCACGGAGTCCGCGGATGGTTCGGTGACCATCACCTCCACCCGGGTGCTGACCGCGGAGGTCCCGGCGGGAGCTGAGCTTCTGATCATGGCCGTGATGGCCTCGGTGGTCGCGGTCTGGATCCACGACGATCGGCTCCTGACCTCCCGCATCGGGCCGTTCCTGGCGCTGTTGCTCGTCCTCATCGGGATGGCCCACATCGCTGTGCGACTGCTGGCCCGCGGCGCCGACGGCACACTGCTCCCGCTCGTCGTGTTGCTGCACGGACTGGGATACGTCATGATCAGCCGCCTCGACGACGAGCTCGCCGGCCTGCAAGCGCTGTGGAGCCTCGTCGCGATCGTCGCGTTCGCGA
>JBMTHB010000278.1:0-2589 GCA_049435845.1 Candidatus Nanopelagicales bacterium
TTCTTCGCACCGCTGTGCGTCTTCTGCTTCGGCACGGTGGCCTCCTTCGTGTTCAGCACGTCCGTGGCGGACGTGGTCGAGCTTGTTGTCGAAATCTGGGGGTTAGGCGGAGTCCCGCTGAGCGTCGTCTGCCTCCGCGCGCTCTTCTTGCGTCCGATCGGCCTTGGCTTTGCGAGCGACATCGGACTTGCGCTTGTGCGGGGCGAGGACCATCAGCATGTTGCGTCCGTCTTGCTTGGGCGTAGCTTCAACGAAACCGAGCTCCTCGACGTCCTCTGCGAGTTTGGCCAGAAGGCGCAAACCCAGTTCGGGTCGGCTCTGCTCTCGTCCGCGGAACATGATCGTGATCTTGACCTTGTCCCCCGCCTTCAAGAATCGCTCCACGTGACCCTTCTTGGTCTCGTAGTCGTGAGGATCGATCTTGGGACGAAGCTTCATCTCCTTGATGACGGTGTGCGTCTGGTTCCGCCGGGATTCGCGTTCCTTCAAAGCCGCCTCGTACTTGAACTTGCCGAAGTCCATGAGCTTGCACACCGGTGGCTTGGCCATGGGTGCGACCTCGACGAGGTCCAAGTCGGCCTCCGTGGCGAGACGGAGGGCATCTTCGATGCGGACGATGCCCACCTGTTCACCATTGGGTCCGACGAGACGTACCTCGGGTACGCGGATCCGGTCGTTGATCCGTGGTTCGACGCTGATGGCGCCTCCTTGCGTGCAGTGTTCGTGTGCGAATGCGGTCGCGTTCGCCGTCTACCCGGGCGCGAAGATGACGAAACCTCCGCTGCAGCGCAGGCGGAGGTCCGATGACGGCAGCACGAAGGCCACCGAATGGACCCGGACGGTGCTCACACCGCCAGGTGGGGGTCGAAACCCCGCTTGCGCAGTCCCGGGTCTCCCCGGTACTCGTGGAGGTGCAAGGGTAGCAGCCGTGACAGATCGCCTCCGCCCCGGCGACTCAGGTCCGGACATGACCGATCCCCACGAGGCGCCCCCCATGCCGGACATCGGCGAGATCCCGGCCGTGGAAGTGGTCGTGACGGTGGCCGTCCACCTGATGACCGCGTCGGCCGTGGCGTGTGGTCTATCGGCCGACGCCGACGGTTCCCCCCGGGATGCCGATCTCGCCGAGGCGCGCATCTTGATCAACGCCCTGGCCGCACTCGTGACTGCCAGCGCCCCGGACCTCGGGGCCGCCCACGCGGCACCCTTGCGAGACGGCCTGACCTCGCTGCAACGTGCATTCCGCGAAGCCAGCGGCATCCCCGACGCCCCCGGTGCAGGCCCTGGCGAGAAGTGGACCGGTCCCATCACTGTGTAGTGCTCATGACTCCCGCACTGCGAGCCCGTCCTGCACTGCGAGCCCGTCCTGCACAGCGATTCCGCCCGGCACCAGGCCCACGATGCGCGGCGTGAGTGCGGCCGCGAGGTCGCGCGCAGTGATCGAGGAGTCCAGGGAGCGCACGAGCAACTGCTCGTCCTTCACTAGCACCTGCACTGTCGCGGGCGCGAAGGCTTCCTCGAAAAGAGCGGCAGCTAGTCCCCTCGCGTGCTCGAGTGGATCGATACCCGCCAGCGTCAGCAGGTCGATTTCCGTCACGACCTGCATGCGCGGGCCGGCCACATCCACGATCAGCGCCTCGCAACCGTCGTCCAGCGCCGCACGCGCGGCATCGATTCCGGAGACGGGAACGGGCCGGGCGGTGGGGTCCCATCGCTGCAAGGCATCCAGACCGCTGAAGGCGAGCAACCCGCGGCGTCCATCAGCGGCCACCATCGAGACGATCGACATATCGCTGGATTTATCCGCGGTGCGTCCGTCGATGTCCTCGATCTCATCGACCACAGCCACCACGGCCACGAGCACCCTGCCGGCCTGCAGGGCGCTCATCAGGTCACGGTGGCCTTTGGCGTGACGGATGGCTTCGTCCGGCGCGCCATCGTCGTGGGCGAAGCGCCCAGGTTCGGCGAGGCTGCGACCATGTCCCGATACCTCCCGATGCGTCATGCCGGGAGCCTAGGCGGAACAATCGGGCAAATGCGTTCCGCGAAGACACGACCAGCCACCACTTCCGGTGTATCGGCCACTCGGTCCACGGCGGCCATCTTGTCGGTGGTCGTTCTCGTTGCCTTCAACCTTCGCCTAGCCCTCTCGAGCCTGCCCGCAGTCGCCACCACCATCCAGGACGAGACCGGATGGAGCGATGCCTTCATCGGCGCACTCACCACCGTCCCGGTTCTGGGCATGGGTGTCTTCGCGCTCGGCATTCCCCGGCTGGCCGAGCGGATCGGACGACGCGGCGCCGTGAGCGTGGCGTTGGCGGTGATGACCGTGGCCTTGACGTTGCGCCTGGCCGGTGCTGTCGCACTGACCTTGTTCATCTCCGCGGTGCTCGCCGGACTGGCGATCGCCATCATCGCCGGACTGGTGCCGGGAATCGTGCGCGAGCAACTCGCAGGTTCGATGGGCAGCGCCACCGCGGTGTGGACCGCGGCCATGATGGGCGGCGCGGCCCTCGGTGCCGCGGCGACCTTCCCACTGTCGGAACTGCTCGGCGGGTGGAATCGCGCGCTCGCGTTCTGGGCACTGCC
>JBMTHB010000279.1:0-2588 GCA_049435845.1 Candidatus Nanopelagicales bacterium
GCAGCCCAGGCGCTCGCCGCTCCCTTCTGGGCCAGTGTGAAACTGGGCACCCGCCTCCCATAGGTCGAGCCGACGAATGTGGCGGGCCTTGCCCTCCTGGCCGATTCCCCACGAGCGGATGACTCATCCGTATACGCGAGTACGTCGATGTCGCGCTTCTTGGTCAAGCCTGCGGTGTACTGCGGGCTCCACAACTGGACCTGACCGCCCAGCAGACGGCTGGCATCGAGGTAGGAGGTCGTGGCCCGCACCACGTCGTCGGCTCCTCGCGCGGAAGGGGCAACCGCCATGAACATCGCGGCTAGGCAGACGATGAAGCCGGTGCGCATCGATCGGTGAGCGGGAAGACGCACCGCAGCACCTTACGTGAAGGCCGGCATCCTTCTGGTCGGCTAGCGCACCCGAGTCGACGCGGAGACACGAGAGCACCACGAGCATCCGGTCAAGGTCGCCTTCACTCGCGTGCCGGCAGGGAACACCGACGCGATATCGCTGGTGAAAACACCGTCCTCCACCGGCACCCGATCGGTGAGGATCAGGCGCGACTTCCCCGATTGTCGGTTTCGCGATTCGACACGTATTTCCACGATCCCGCTCGCCACCGACTCCCCTGCCGTCACCGAACCGGTTATCCGCGTGCTCCCCTTGACGGCGCGCACGGTGAGATCGGACATCCTCGATGTGGCTGGGCGCACCCAGAACGTCAGCGGATCCAACTCGAAGGACTGCTCCACCGACGGCTCGACGGCGCGGATGACCGTCGAGACTCGGTATTCGCCGGTACCGTCGGCCGGGCAGACGAAGATCTCATCGAGCACTTGACCCGACACCGGATCCCCTGGAAGCACCAGGAAGGTTCCGTCGTTCGTCACACCTGGATCCGTAGGTTTGGTGACGGTCAACTCACCGATGATCGACGTGTCGTTGGCTCGACCGTACGTCGCGAGGATCGGAATGATCAGGCATTCTCCGTCGATGAATCGCCAATCGTTGTCGATCGCGAGCGACACCTGGGCGGAACTGACCGATCCCGGTGGCGTTTCCACTACTTCCGCCGAAGCAGCTGGCAGGCCGCCGGCTAGACACGCAGCGGCGACTGTGGCCGCCGCCAACGCGATCCTCGCGTGCATCAGTCGCGATCTCGCTGCGAGGAGTCGGACGTGCGTCGGTGGAATGTGTCTTCGATGGAATCGGCGACATGCTCGGCCCGACTTTGCATCGCTGACTGCTCGTGTTCGACCACAGCCTGCTGCGAATCCAACGGCGCGACCCGGCCCGTAGCGACCCGCGACGACCAGTCGTGGATGACACTCGTGCCCAAGACAACGTCCTGCACCGACCGGTTCCGACGGCTCACCAGAACCCACATGATGCCTATCTGGAAGACGATGCAGAACGCGGATCGAACAGCCGCCAGCCCCCATGACGGACGCTGATCGTGACGATCGAGAACCCGGACGCCCATCAGGGACTGACCAGGGCTACGCCCGCTCGTTGCCCAACACCATGTCCAGTACGCCCACAGCACCACATAGCCGCTGAGCAGGAAGTACCCCGGCGGCGGCAGGCTCTCGCCGCCCGAGGGACTGAATACCAGCAGGAACAACCAACCGGCCACCCAGATTCCGAGCACGATCGCGCCGGTGATGACCACGTCGATGACGGCAGCGATGGTGCGCGTGACGAACCCAGCTCGTTCACCTTGCATGGCTCTGGCTGCGACCGGAAGCGTCTGCAGCACCACACCATCGGCGGCATCGTGGGTCTGACGGAATTCCCGGAAACTCATCATATGGATGCCTCCGACTCACCGCGCGCACCCGTCACATCGAGATCGCGGCCTTTGCGCCGCAGAAGCAGCGCATCGACCACTTTGGAGAGGAATTCGTCCGTGCGAGCAGCAGAAAAGCGGGTACTGGTGAAGGCATCCATGGCGATGCCACCGGTGCTCTCGCGGATGATCTGCGGCAGATCGATCTCTTCAATGATGTAGTCCGCGATCTGGATCATCGGCACTCGATCGATCACGTCGTCGATATTGGCGCGCGCCACGATGCGATCCACATCCACTCGCTGCACCACGATCTCGGTCAGATCGAGTTGGTCCAGGGCTGCTTCGACTATGGAACGTAAGTCCACGCGAGAGATGACCAGGTCCGTCAGATCGATACGGGAGACGATCGCATCCACCAGCGGTGGGATGACACGATCCAAGGCCGCACCGACCACAGTCCGGGCAGTCGCTTCGGTCAACGCGAAGGCGGTTTGCGTGCTGAAGACGATCAAGCCGACGGTGCTGGCCGCCAGATCTCGCGCCAAGGACAGCAGGTCGCCTTCCGGTGTATAGGGCCGCGACACCACGACCACTTCACGACTGACCATGCACCCCATCATGCTGCACGCTCTAAGGTGCGGGAGTGGCACACCTGAAGTGGTTCGCAATAGCGCTGGCGGGCATCGTGGCGGCGGGAGTCCTGGCAACCGCGGCGTGGTGGATCTCCTCCAACATCGAGCGCGGAGATGCGCAATCCGCCATCGAGCCGTTCTACGTGCCCCCCGATCCGCTGCCTGCAGCACCGGGCACGGTG
>JBMTHB010000280.1:0-2575 GCA_049435845.1 Candidatus Nanopelagicales bacterium
CCAGTTCGTCCCGCCGACCGGGTTGTCAGGGACAGGAACTCCCGCCTTCCTGAGCGCCCACGAGATCGCATCCACCGGACCAGTGACGTACCCGGCTGCGCCGTTCGATGCCGCCTGCAGTGCGTCCAGTAAGCTCATGCCGCCCTCCTCAACGGGTCTAGTGCCTCTGCGAGATTGATCCGCTTCACGCAGTCGATCCATGCCTCGGATTTTCGTTGCCGGTGGAACACCTGCTCTGCGTACCACGGCATCCTGCTGCCGGTCGCGTAGTTCCACATTGGCTTCTCCGGCACAAGCACCAGAGACGGACGCCCAAGCGAACCCGCCAGATGATGTACCGTGCTGTGGATGCCCACAAGGTAGTCCAACTCCGCAACGAGAGCGGCCGTGTCATCGTAGTCCGGCGTCAGCGTCGCCCAGTCAAAGTGCCGCACCGGCAGCCCCGACGCCTCGATCTCCTCGGTGGGGTCGGTGTACTGCAGTGAGACGAAGACCGCATCTGTCGACTGGATCAGCGGCCGGAAAGCCTCGATGCCAAGCGAACGGAACCTTTTACCAGTCGCCGGCCTGCCGCCCGTCCAGTTGATGCCGACAACTGGTTTGCCCCATGAGTCGAATAGCGCCCGCCACTGTAGGCGCCGCTCTGGGTCAGCAACGAGATAAGGCACCCGAGGGCAGTCTGCCTGCGACTTCCTGAACAGCGAAGCGAGGCTGCCACACGCCACACCGGCATCGAACCGGCGCGCCCACGGTGCCTCGGCCCTGCGTGTCCCATGTACCTCTGCCGTCGGGAACGACCTCTTGTATAGCCCCTCCAGCCGCGAGTCGCACTCGATTGCGACGTGATCCGCGCGCTGCAGTGCTTCCGGGATTATAGACCCGTACATGATCTCGTCGCCCATCCCCTGCTCGCCGTACACCACCAGCGAGTTGACGTGCGACCCGTCCCACCTCGGCTCGGGGTCGTCCACCGGGCCGAACTTCAGTTCCTTCCTGAACCGCCCACCGAGGCAGGCCTCGTACAGTTCCCACCCCTCGGCCCACTCCCCAAGCGCCAGGTGCGCAAACCCGAGCGACGATCGTGCGCCAGCGTGGTCCGGTTCGTCCTCAAGTGCCCTGCGCGCCCACCGCTTCGCCTCGACGTACTTCCCCTCGGAGATGTACGTCGTGCTGATGTTCCCCTTGTACGACGCCTTCGGGCTCAGTTCCAGGGCGCGCTTGAATGCCTGGCGCCCCTCGATGTACTGCCCGCACTCGGTCAGTGCCATCCCGTAATTGTTCCAGCACTCTGCTTTCTTGGGCCACAACTTTGTGAGCCGCTCGAAAACGGCCAGCGCGATGCTGTACCTGTTCGCCCGAGCATTGACCACGCCCACGACGAAAAGCGCCTGCACGTCGTCAGGGAACATCGTGAGATGTTCATTAGCCTGACGGAACGCTTCGTCGGGGTCCGTGTCGGACAGTGCCGCGAGTGCCTTGTAATCCATCAGCCCCGCCAGAGTCGCTTGCGTGACGTTAGCAGGTGTTCCTTGTTCAACCGTTTTAGCCCGGTGATGATTTCTCGTGCCGATGCCCTGAACACGTCGATGCCGATCTGCTTCAGTTCGACAACGACCACATCTGGAATATGCGCGGCGTGAGCAAACCCCTTCTTGATCCCCTGCCGGGTGTACTCGTCGGAGTTCGCTAGTTTCTTCGCGTATTCGACATGCGGCTCGAGGTCTTGCTCGTGCCTGACAATCATCGTCCCGTCCGGGGTCAGGTCTGCGGTGACGAGCATGTCGCCCGTGCTGCCCTGCAGAGATTGGTCGATTCGTTCTGTGCTCATCTTGAAAAAGGGGGGCCGAGGCCCCCCGCAAACGATCAGGAAACGGTCATGTCCTGAATCTTGAAGTGCGCGTCCGGGTTGTCGCACACATGCGTGTACTCGCAGATCAGCATGCGCTTCTCCGCGTCGCCCGTCTTCGCCAACTCGACCATCTTGATGGGCCGCAGCCACGCGATCGACACGTAATCCGGGTCGATCCCGAACAGCGTGCGCGTGCGCTGGAACCTCGACAGCATGATCTTGTGCTCTCCCGCGTCGGAGATGTACAGATCGACGCCGCCGATGATGACGCCCTGGTTGGTCTTGCTCGTGGTGTTGTACGACACACCAGCGTACTTCGTCGCGCCGGAGAACCCTGCGATCTTCCGCTTGTTGAACATCCCGCAGAGAACCACGCTCGGGTCGCCGCCATCCGTCCATGCGTTCTCGATCCCACTGATGAGATCGGCTTCCACGAACGTCGTTGCGGTGCCGTCGGTCGGCACGACCCACCTGTTAGCCGCGTACGGCGGCGAGGTGCCCGTGGTATTGCCGCCACCCGAGCCGGTCGCGATCACGCGATTGCCGAACAACATGCACTCCAGGCCAGCGGACCAGCGCGCGGATGCGCTGTCGGCGCCAGCCGTCGAGACGGTATTGCCGAGCAGGTTCGCTTCGATGTCGCGCTTGAGTTCCTTGCCCTTCTTCGTCACGAGCCGCGCGAGTTCGCGTGCGCGACCGTACTTGCGAACCACGTCCGCCGTCTCG
>JBMTHB010000281.1:0-2574 GCA_049435845.1 Candidatus Nanopelagicales bacterium
CTACGGGCTCTGGGGTCGGACTCCACGTGATCGAAGACCGCTGGATCGAGCACGAACTCCCCGGCTATCGCTCGCGCGTAGGGGTCCATGAGCAACTTGGCCGGGTTCCATCGCTTGCCCCGCTCAGGCTCCCAGGGCCCGTGAACCCGGAAGCCATAGCGGGCGCCTACTGGAACACCGTCGATCCGTCCGTGGAAGATGTGGTGCCGGCGGTCGGGAAGTTCTAGTCGCGTTTCGTCGGCGTCGTCGAAAACACAGAACTCGACCGTGTCCGCCCCTTCGGCCCAGAGCGCGACCTCCACGGTGCCGTCGGCTGTGCGATGCACGCCGAGCGGGTCCCAGCCCCAGGGATCCCACGCGGGGTCGGCGACCCGGGGTATTCGTGGATCGTCCCGCCCACGATCAGCGTTCCCAGCCACGAGGTGACGGTAGCGCGCGTCGATATCTCCGGTCCCGACCACGGTGGGCTTCTAAGTGGGCACGGAAGCGGGGTGGAAGCGGGCGTGGAAGCGGGCACGGAGAGATACGCTCGAGGGCCCGGCAAGGAAGGTGTGGATCATGGCTGAGTTCGTCAACGTTTCCCACGATTCGGGTGTAGCCACCATCCGGCTGGAACGGCCACCGATGAACGCATTGAACGCCCAGGTACAGCGCGAGATCGCAGACGCAGCCCAGTCCGTCGCGGAGGACACCTCAGTCGGCGCTGTGGTGGTCTACGGCGGTCCCAAGGTGTTCGCGGCGGGAGCCGACATCGCCGAGATGTCCACCATGACGTACGCGGAGATGGCCGCTGCATCCCGTTCGTTGCGATCATCTTTCTCGACAGTTGCTCGTGTCCCTCAGCCCACGATCGCTGCGATTACCGGTTACGCGCTCGGTGGGGGATTGGAATTGGCAATGTGCTGTGACTTTCGGGTGATGGGCGACAACGCGAAAGTGGGTCAGCCCGAGATAGCGCTGGGCATCATCCCCGGTGCGGGCGGAACCCAACGACTCCCGCGTCTGGTCGGTCCAGCGCGCGCCAAGGATCTGGTGTTCTCCGGGAGATTCGTCGATGCCTCGGAAGCACTTGCCATCGGATTGGTCGACAAGGTCTGTGCTCCCGACGACGTATACGAGCAATCGATCCTCTGGGCGCGCGCGCTGGCCAAGGGTCCTCGGATCGCCCTGCAGGCCGCGAAATCGGCCATCGACGCAGGGTTGGAAGTGGATCTTGAGACCGGCTTGGAAATCGAACGCGCGCACTTCGCTGCCCTCTTCGCAACCGACGATCAGCAGATCGGCATGCAGTCGTTCCTGGACAAGGGTCCCGGCCAAGCCGAGTTCACTGGACGCTGAGGATCCATGACCACCGATCGCATCGATGCTGCGTGGCACGATCCGAAACTCGCGAATGTCGTCTACCACGATTGGGAGGCGTCGACGTACGACGACAAGTGGAGCATCTCGTACGACGAGCGCTGTATCGACTACGCCCGTGATCTGTTCGATCAGACCCTTGCAGGGGCGCGTTGGTCGACCGTGGACTCAGCCCTGGAGGTCGGAGGGGGAACCGGGTTTTTCCTGTTGAACCTCATGCAATCAGGTGTCGCGCGCCGCGGAACGGTGACCGACATCTCGGCAGGCATGGTGGCTCAAGCCGTTCGCAACGGTCGGGAATTGGGGTTGGACGTCACAGGGAACGTCGCGGACGTCGAGGAGCTTCCGTTCGAGGATGGCGAGTTCGATCTGGTTGTCGGTCACGCGTTCTTGCATCACATCCCCGATGTCGATGCGGCATTGCGGGAGATCATGCGCGTCTTGAAGCCCGGTGCGCGCTTCATGATCTGCGGCGAGCCCACCCGCAAGGGCGACTTCGTTGCTCGGCGTCTATCGCGAGCAACCTGGTGGGCAGCTCAGCAAGCCGCCGCGGTGCCCGTTCTTCCGTCGTCATGGGCCCGATCCGCCGAGGAATTGGCGAAGTCCTCGCGGGAGGCCGCTTTGGAAGCCATCGTGGATCTGCACACTTTCGACCCCGACCGGCTCGCTGCCGCCTGCATGCGGGCCGGTGCGGTGGATGTCGTCACCACTACGCAGGAGTTGACCGCAGCGTGGTTCGGCTGGCCCGTGCGCACATTCGAAGCCGCCGTCAGGCCCGGAGTGCTCGGGTGGGGTTGGGCGAATTTCGCATACCGAACCTGGCAACGCCTCAACGCATGGGATCGGATGGTGATGTCCAAGATCGTTCCCGACGATCTGTTCTACAACGTGTGCGTTACCGGAGTTCGGCCCTAGTGCGCATTTGTCATCTCTCCTGGGAGTATCCGCCAGTCGTCTATGGAGGGCTCGGGCGTCACGTGTTCGCGATTGCACGCGAGCAAGCGAGAGCTGGACACAAGGTGGTGGTCATCTCGCACGTGGGCATCGATACCGACGACGGCACGGCACTTCCCTCAGACGAAGTGTTGGACGGTGTGCGAGTTATCCGCGTTGTGCGCGATGCCCCTTTCGTCCCATTCGACGCCGAAACTTTGATGGGGTGGATCGGTGGACTTGCTTCCGCGATGACCCGAGCAGGTCTGGAACTCGGCAAGA
>JBMTHB010000282.1:0-2569 GCA_049435845.1 Candidatus Nanopelagicales bacterium
GGGTGAAGCCGCACTTGCTCGCCGTGTTCACGATGAGAAGCGGCTTTCCCTCGAACTGCTTGAGGGACACCTCCTCACCGGAATTCGACGTGAAGGAGAGGTCGTAGATGGAATTCGCGGTTTCAGCCATGTCGCCATTGTGCTCCAGTAGCCGCACTTACGCTTTCCCAGTGCCGAAACCCGCTGCAATCGTCTTCGATGTGAATGAGACCCTGTTCTCCCTCGACGCACTGGATCCGGTATTCGATGAGTACGGCCTGACGGGCATGAGGGATCTGTGGTTCGCCCGCACGCTTCGAACGGGTTTCGCACTCACCGCTATGGATGGGTATCGGACATTCCCTGAGGTTGCCACGACGGAATTCCAGTTGTTGGCACCCGAACGCATCGATGCACGGGGCATCGACTCGTTGCTGCAAGCATTCGCTTCATTGCAAGCACACAGGGATGTGGCGCCCGCGCTGCAGCGCCTGCACGAGTCGGGCGTACCCATGGTGACCTTGAGTGTCGGGTCAGCATCGAATGTCGAGAAGCTCTTCCACAGTGCAGGGTTGAGCGATCTCATCGAGCATCACCTGTCGTGCGAGGCCGTACAGAGATGGAAGCCGGCACCCGAGCCCTACCGATTCGCATGCCGCTTCCTTGACTGCGAGCCGAAGGACGTAGCGATGGTCGCTGCCCACTCATGGGATATCGCAGGCGCGGCTGCTGCTGGCATGAAGACCGCGTGGATCTCCCGACTGGAGGGGGTTTTCGATGCGAGCTTCTACAGCGCCGATTTCCCGGGACCGGAACTTTCCGGTGTGGATCTCCTCGACATCGTCGAGCGACTTCTCGCGTAATGAGCCGTGCTTCCTTGACTCGGTCGGGTGCCCGGTCTAGCGTCGCCGAACAGTCAGTCTAGGAACAAACCAGGAGTGGGTGGATGAAGAAGCGTCTAGGTGCGGTAGCGGCAAGCATGATCGTGGGTTTAGGTCTGATAGCGCCCCAAGCGCTCGCCGATAGCGGGGTAACTCTCACCTCCCAGCAACTCACAGCTTCCGGCTTCCCCAAGAAACCGAACGTGGTCAACTGGGCGCCCGGTACGGCCAGACTCTCGACCAACACTGCCGACCAGTGGCAGGACATCACCGTCACGGGCAAGGCACCGAATTTCACACCCCCGGGGCAACTGCTCTCACTTCAGCGCTTCACCGCCACCGATACCCAAGGCTCGGGTGAGTTCAAGGATCTGAACATCACCACCAACGTCAATCCGAACGGCACGTTCGCGATGCGCATGCAGTTGGGATACGTGGGTACGTACGGGTACCGGATCGGGTACTTGACCGACAGCTTCTCCCCCGAATTCGTTGGCTTCGAGTTCCAGTTGACCATCAAGGGAACCGGTCAAGGCGCGAAGGGGGGTTCTGCCACGGCTGTGAACCTCACCAGCAAGCAACTCGCGCGTGCCGGATTCACCACCACACCGAATATCAACGCATGGGCGGGGACCGCGTCCTTGAGCACTAACCGTGCGCCCGCAGGCACTCCGATCACCATTCGCGGGACCGCTACCGCACCGATCGAGCCGGGCAGTGTGCTGCAACTGACCCGTTTCGTCGCCTCGGATAAGGCCGGCTCCGGGCATTTCGAGGATCTTCCCGCTCGCACGACCGTCAAGTCCGACGGAACCTTCGAGCTCAGCTTCGAGGTGAACCAGAAAGGCACCTACGGGTACTCGCTCACAACACCGGTAAGCCCAAGCGAACCGGCGTTGATCGAATTCCAGATCACCACCACCTAGCAGCTTTCCGGTGGTCTTCCGCGTCGTCACGGCGAACGTCAATGGCATCCGAGCAGCCGAACGGCGCGGCGGTCTGGACTGGCTCGCCGCGGCGAAGGCCGATGCCATCTGCTTGCAGGAAGTGCGCGCGACACGCGCGCAGTTGGACGAGGCGCTCGACGGATCGGCATTCGCCGCGTGGCACGTCGCCCATGCGGAAGCTCCGGAGAAGGGCCGTGCCGGTGTCGCCGTCATCACCAAGAATGCTCCCGTGGATGTGCGCGCCACGTTCCGCCAACACGCGATCAATGGCCAGGGTCGGTGGATCGAGGTGGACCTCGATACGGCGCAGGGGCCGGTGACCGTTGCCAGCGTCTACGTGCACTCCGGCGAAGCGGGTACCCCGAAACAGGATGCGAAGTATGCATTCCTCGCCGGCATGGAGTTGCGCTTGAAGGCACTGTCCCGGCGAGCGGATAAGGAAGGTGTCGAGGCGCTGGTGTGCGGAGATTGGAACATCGCGCACCGTGAGGTCGACATCAAGAATTGGAAGGGCAACCTCACGAGCGCGGGCTTCCTACCGGAGGAGCGCGCCTATCTCGATCGGTGGTTCGCCGGATCCTGGTGCGATCTCGGCCGGGAATTCGGCGGTGAAGGCCCGGGCCCGTATACGTGGTGGTCGTGGCGGGGACAGGCATTCGACAACGACGCTGGCTGGCGGATCGACTATCACGCCGCCACGCCTGGTCTCGCCCAGCGGGCGAGGAGGGTGCGGATCGGCCGGGCGCCGAGTTACGCAGAGCG
>JBMTHB010000283.1:0-2566 GCA_049435845.1 Candidatus Nanopelagicales bacterium
CGGTGGCGCTGTACGAGGGTCCAAGCTCCGAAGGTCTGATCGATGACCTTTTGGACGACGAACTCGACGTGACCTTCATCGAAGGTACCTACACCGATCCGCGCGTAGATGTGACCGCACTCGGCCGGGATCCGTATCTACTGTTGCTAGCAACCGAAAGTCCTCTCCTGACACATGTGAAGAAGGGGGCGTTTCCGGTAGAGCACCTCGAGGGCGTGGACTTGATCGGCCAACCACCACTGACCTACCAGGACGACGTCGATGGGATCTTGCGCGGCCATGGCATAACCCCGCGCTATCTGTTTCGCACGGTCGACAACGGTGCGGTGCAGGCCATGGTCCGAAGCGGTGTCGCGCCGGCGATCATGCCGCGTTTGGCTGTCGACATGCAGGATGAGGGGGTGGTGAAGCTTCCACTATCCCCGCAAGTGGCAGCACGCACGATCTCTTTGGCGATCCGATCGGGTGACAACGTGTTGCCGGCAGCCCGCGCATTCATGGCTGCCGCGGTGGAGGCCGCCGGCCTGGTCCTCGAACCAACCCCCTAACCCCGCGAACTTGCGCTGCGGGGGCGCGAACTTGCGCGACGTGCCTCCGCGAAATCTGCATCATGAATGAGGTGCAGGTTCGCGGCCTATTTGCGCAGGTTCGCGGCCTATTTGCGCAGGTTCGCGGTTAGGAGTTGATATCGATCATCACGTGTTTGATCCGGGTGTAATCCTCGAAGCCGTACATCGACAGGTCCTTGCCGTAGCCCGAATGCTTGAAGCCACCGTGGGGCATCTCGGCCACCAGTGGAATGTGGGTGTTGACCCACACGGTTCCGAAGTTCAGGCCCTTGGCCATCCGCATCGCACGTCCGATGTCCTTGGTCCACACGCTCGAAGCCAACCCGTACTCGACGCCGTTCGCCCACCGAAGCGCTTCGTCCTCATCACTGAAACGCTGGACGGTGATGACCGGACCGAAGATCTCATTTTGGATCATCTCGTCGTCCTGCTTCAGATTTGCCACGACGGTCGGCTCAATGAAGAAGCCACGATCACCCTGTCGAGTTCCGCCGGCGACGATCTCCGCGTGCTTGGGCGCGCGCTCCAGGAAGCCGAGCACTCGATCCAACTGGTTCGCGTTATTGACGGGCGGCACCATGGCCTCACCGCCAGGGCCATCTTCGAACGTGGTGGCAGTCCCCTTGGCCTGCTCGGCGATTGCCGCGACGAAATCGTCGTAGATCTTGGGTGCTACCAGCAAGCGCGTGGCTGCTGTGCAGTCCTGGCCCGCGTTGAAGTAACCGGCGACGGCCAACCACTCGGCAGCCGCAGCGACGTCAGCGTCGTCGAAGATCACCACGGGTGCCTTGCCGCCCAGTTCTAGGTGGACGCGCTTGACGTCCTTCGCCGCGGATTCCGCCACCTGCATGCCGGCCCGCACCGAGCCGGTGATCGCCACCATTTGTGGAGTCGGATGCTCCACCAGCGCGCGGCCCGTGTCGCGATCACCGCATACCACGTTGAGCACACCCGGCGGAAGTGCCTCTGCCGCCGCGAAGATCTCAGCCATTCGTACTGTGGATACCGGGGTGGTATCGCTCGGCTTGAGCACGACCGTGTTTCCCGCAGCGATGGCCGGGGCGAACTTCCATACCGCCATCATCATGGGGTAGTTCCACGGCGTGACCTGACCGATCACCCCGATCGGCTCACGGCGGATGATGGACGTGAATCCCGACATGTACTCACCCGCGGACTTTCCTTCAAGGACGCGAGCAGCTCCGGCGAAGAAACGGATCTGATCCACCATGGGTGGGATCTCCTCCGCCGCCGTAACGGCGATCGGCTTGCCGGTGTTCTGGCTCTCCAGGGCTACGAGTTCGTCGGCATGGGATTCGATCGCATCGGCGATCTTCAACAACGCGGCCTGCCGCTCGCTCGGCGTGGTCGTGCCCCAGGTCTCGAAGGCGCTGGCCGCGGCGGCGTAGGCGGCATCAACGTCGGCTCGAGTGGAGACCGGAGCGGTAGCGAACACCTGGCCGGTGGTCGGGTCGACGAGATCGCTCGTGCCCCCGTCCGCTGCGTCCACGCTGGCGCCGTTGATGAAGTTGCGGATTTTCACGAAGTGCCTCCTCGCCCGAACGGGAATCGATGCCCCACGCTAGAGGAAATCAGTGCTTTTCGATAGATCAAAGGGAGACTACTTACGAAATTAGGAGAGAAATTGGCTATAGACCACTAATTCGCTTGCTATTTCCGCTCACCTAGGGGAAGGTGGCCTCATGCCCACCAAGGCGGCGACGAGGAGTCCCTCCAAAGGTCCGGTGCTCGACGACGTCTCCAAGGCGATCATCGAGCAACTCCAGCAGGACGGGCGACGCTCCTATGGGTCCATCGGCAAGGCAGTCGGGCTGTCGGAAGCAGCGGTGCGGCAGCGGGTTCAGCGCCTTCTCGACGCCGGCGTGATGCAGATCGTGGCTGTCACCGACCCGATGCAGGTCGGCTTCCCCCGCGAGGCCATGGTGGGCATCACAGCCTCGGGGGACATCGAGCAGATCGCCCGGGCTCTGGAGAAG
>JBMTHB010000284.1:0-2562 GCA_049435845.1 Candidatus Nanopelagicales bacterium
CGATCGCTCCTGCGGCATATGCGCGGTCGGGGCTCACGCGGGCGGCGCTGCGTGGTTCTCGGTACCTGACGGCCCAGACTCGCCAGGAGCGGGGTGCGCGCGTGGTGGAAGTGGCGAAGGAGGGCCCATCGAGCCTGGTGTACGTGTACTGGGCCGACTTGGATAGGGCGGCGCACGAATTCGGCTGCTCGTCGTCGGAGTGGCGAGACGCGGCGCGCAGTGTGAATGCATTGCTGTGGCAGTTGCGCCGAAGCTTGCCGCCGGGCGGGGCGCTCATCGTCACTGCGGATCACGGCATGGTCGATTGCACCGACCGAATCTGGCTCGAGGATGATCCATTGTTCGGCGTCGGTGTCGACGCCATCGCAGGTGAACCGCGGATGCGCCACGTCTACGTCGATGCAGATCACGATCCGGAAGATGTCAAGAATCGCTGGCAGCTGGCCCTCGGTGATCGCGCGATGGTGCTCACGCGCTCAGAGGCCATCGATACGGGCCTGTTCGGAACGTGCGATCCCGGGCTCGCCGACCGTATAGGCGATGTTGTGGCAATCGCCGTCGGCGGCTGGATCATGGCGAGCCGAGTCGTCGATGAGCGGGTATCGCGGCTAGTTGGGCAGCATGGTGCTGTCACTGACCAGGAGCGACGCATACCAGGTTTAGTGCTCCGGGGGTAGCTGAGCCTATGGCAGCATGCGCGGGTGGCTGAACTCGTCTTCTACGCCGGCACCATGGATTGCGGCAAGAGCACGCTGGCGTTGCAGACGGACCACAATCACAGTTCCCGTGGACGTACCGGATTGGTCTTCACCCGACTCGATCGGGCGGGTGAGTCGATGTTGTCCAGCCGACTCGGTCTCGCCGTTCCGGCAATCGAAGTGGGGGACGATTTCGATTTTCGACGCTATGTGGTCGACCGGCTGAGTGTGGGTGCGCGCATCGACTACATCATCTGCGATGAGGTGCAGTTTTACACCGAGGAGCAGATCGAGCAGATCTCTCGCCTTGTGGATGAGTTGGCGATCGACGTTTTCGCCTTCGGCATCTTGACCGAATTCAGAACTCGTCTGTTCCCCGGATCGCGCCGACTCGTCGAACTCGCCGACCGCACCCAGGTGCTCCAGGTAGAGGCGCTGTGCTGGTGTGGCACGCGAGCGATTCACAACGCTCGGACTATCGACGGAATCATGACGACGGAGGGCGATCAGGTCCTGGTGGGAGATGTTTCGACGGGGGATTCGAGTGGCTCGGTGGCGTACGAGGTCCTGTGTCGTCGTCACTACCGAGCCGGGCTGACTGCCAAGCGCGCAGGTGTCGAACATATGTCGAGGGAACCGTTGCCGTTCGAGGAGTAGTGCGGCGCGACGGAGATGCGGCCGGAGCCAGCATCGGCCGACGAATCAGTCCTGTGGCCGCGAAGCCCCGAACAGGATCTCATCCCAACTGGGAACACTCGCGCGGCCCTTCTTGCTCTTGGTGCGCTTCGCCCGCTGGGGAACACTCAACTCGGATTGGTCGAGCAGTTCCTCCTGCTCGCCGCTAGCTTGCTGCGCCTGCACAGGATCGGAGGTGACCGACACCAGTCTGGGCCTGGCCGGTGCCGCATCCTGGTCAGCCTGCTCGGCATCGTCAATTTTCTCGGCCGATCCGCGCGCAACGGTTTCCGTGGGTGCGGTACTCGTCTCTGTCGCATCGACCGCACTCGGGCCGCCACCCATGAGTGCACGGGCACTCTCGTCTTGTGGATGAACGGATCTGCCGACGGCTTCGAATGCCCAGGTACCGACTACCCGTGAGTCCACTGCTGCTGTCACGATCCATCTGCCATCGCCGGTGCGGTGGGAGTCCCATACGACCTCGGAGGGCTCGACAGCCATGCGCGCTGCCACCGATTGCTCCAAGGTCGACCCGCCCCTAGACCGGCTGATCTCCACTGCCTTCGCTTGATCGGCGACGTAAGCACGCTCACCCAGGGGCGGCGCCGCATAGCGAACCACCTTGTCAAGGGGCCAGCCAGTCTCGGCAGCCACGACCTCCGGCGAAGCGCCGCTACGGACGCGTGCCTGGATCTCGCGTGGGCTGAGCGGTTGCAGTGTGGTCTCCTCGGCTCGAACTTGTGGTGTGAAACCTACCGCGCCTTGGGGATCAGCGGGGCCACCCGGGGCGATGTCGGGGTCATTGGGTCCGGCGGCGCTTGGTCCGGCGGCGCTGGGGAGAAGCGTGTGGGCGATGAACGCCGGTCAGGAGGAGACCTGGTGGGGCCCTGGGTGAGGACCGGGCAGCGGATCGTCGTTCCACGCGGCAGTGGGTTCGACGTCGAGTTCCTCGTGCGCGGGACCGGAGTCGATTGCAAGCGAGCCGGTGCTGAGGCTGAGAACCGCCACCGCAGCGCCGGTGACGGTGAGCATGAGACCCGCTCGCGTGCCGAAGGAGTCGATGATCACCCCAGCGGCCGAGGAGCCCAGGGCGAAACCGGCAGCCAAGCCCGAGTTCGTCCACGTCAGCCCCTCGGTCAGATGACGTCTCGAGACCACACGACTCGCCAGAGTGAATATCCCGATC
>JBMTHB010000285.1:0-2560 GCA_049435845.1 Candidatus Nanopelagicales bacterium
CCGGCCCGGTGTAGGTGCGGATCGCTTCGGCGACGAGTGCCTCGTTGTGTCCCCCGGCGTCCCACGTGGGTGCGTAGATGTTGGCAGTGTCCACCAGCGTGATGCCGCGATCCAATGCAGCGTGGATCGTCTCCACGGCTCGTTCGCGATGATTGAGCATGCTGCTGCTGCTCAGCGGCATGCACCCGAGACCGACTGCGGATACCCGTGCGTCGCCGACATTTCGCCAGGTGGTCATCGCGCCACCTTAGGCGAGTTTGCGCACTCCAGGAATGGACTCGCTAGCCTCGTGACTCGGGAACGGGAAGTACGTTCCACACCAGGGGTCATGGAAGGCCGGTACAGATGCCCGACGTTCCGAGCCTGGGTAACGGTGTCGCCGTGCCCATCACCGCCGAGGACTACCCCGAACTGCTGGAGTCACTGCGACAAGAGGATCTGCCGGCTGCCGAGGCGGAATTCTTGGTCGACTGGATGGGTGTGCGCACCAGAATTCCCATGCTCCCCTGGGCTCCCGGCGAACTTGCCGGAGCGACCAGCACGCAGCTGCCGATTCCCGACGACGGCTACCGCTCGGAGGATTTCGAATACGTCGCATTGGCTCGCACTGTGCGCGACGTCGTGGATCGCCCCCTGGTGATGGTCGAGATCGGTGCCGGCTGGGCTCCGTGGGCCGTCGCCGGACTGGTGTCGGCACGGGGCCGGGGCATCTCCGGTATCGCAGTCGCCATCGAAGCTGATCGGCGCAAGTGCACTTGGGCGGCGCAACATGGCCAAGACAACGGCTTGGACGTAGCGACCGTCGCGGGTAAGCCGCGACACCTGGTGCGGCGACTCCGTGAGGCGATCGACTCGTGGAACCGACGTGATCCGCTGTTGATCATCGTCGAATCCGCCGCGTGGCACGAAACAACTACCGTCGAGTTCCCGGACGCGCCGATCGACGACATGGGAACGGCCGTGTGGACCCTGCCCGGTACCAACGTCGACTACCGCGGCGCGCACCTGCGGCACTCGTCGATTTCCGCACTAGGGATTCCCGACCTGCTCGAAGCGCTTGCACCAGCGTCTAATGCACCGGTCGAGCTGCTTCATGTCGACGTTCAAGGAGTCGAGTTCGAACTACTCGAGCGCACTGCGAGTGCAATCCAGGACAACACACGTTTGATGGCGGTGGGCACGCACAACCGGCTCAGCGAAGGCCGGCTCCAATATTTCTTCTTGGAACGTGGCTGGGGACTACTGATCGATCAGCCCTGCAAGGCACAATTCACGATGACCCACCCCACCTTGTCTGGGTTCACCGAGCAGGACGGCATGCAGTTGTGGGAGAACCCCTTCGTGCTCTAGCCAGCGCGGGTAGCGCGTGGGCCCCTCGGGCGACGCGCCGACCGGAACAACCGGGTGGCTCGCTCAGTGGAGTCGTCCGCTTACCATGACGGTCTGCCGATTGATTCCACCTCCCGATAAGACTTCCCGATCCACTTCCCTGATGCTCGGAGGTTCCATGCTCCGCCCGGCCGCCGCCTTATGCAGCCTCGCTCTCCTCGTTCCGACCGTTCCGGCCGCCTACGCGGAGCCGTCTCCGGTGCAGCAGCCCGAAAGTCCGTGGCGGAATGTCCAGGCGTGGGAAACCGCAGTCGTGCAGCGGGTTGTGGACGGCGACACAGTCATCGTCAACGATGAGGTGACGGGTGCTCAGTCGCGGATCCGACTCTTGGGCATCAACTCCCCGGAGAAGCCGACCGCCAAAAAACCGGGAAACTGCGGTGGCGCGCAGGCCACCGAATGGTTGACAGCGTTGCTTCCGGAGGGAACCCGGGTGCGCCTGCTGTCCTCGGACCGGGCTTCAACCGGGAAGGCGCAACGCCCACAGCGCGTCGTGCTCGCCTACAACCCGGCGACGGGTGAATTCGACCAGGACGTCGCGTGGGGAATGGCCGAACGAGGTTGGGGTTTGTGGTTCACCTTGGCCAAGGAAGCCTCGATGAGTTCCCTGTATCGCGCGGCTATTGAGGGCGCCCAACAGCGACGAGTCGGGATGTGGAATCCCGAACTGTGCGGATCGATCGAGCAGCCGGATGCGTCGTTGGCTCTGCGAATCTCTCGAGGTAACGGCGATGTCACCGATGAGACTGTGACCGTGCGTAATTCTGGCGGCTCCACAGTGGACATCACCGGTTGGATGCTGCGCGATGCCGGGAATGCGGGTTGGTACACCTTCCCGGGCGGCTCGGTGCTCGCGCCCGGCGACTATCGCGTCGTGCACACAGGCAAAGGCAAGGACCGAAAACCCACTGGCCACGATGTCTACCGCAATCGTGCGAGTGAACTGTACGTAGATCCCGGTCGCGAGCCGAACCTCGTTGGCGATGGGGCTTACCTTCTGGACAAGGCGGGGAACTTCCGATCGTGGCGCGAGTACCCCTGCACCCAGCGGTGCGAGCCCGACGAGGGCGCGGGAACCTTGGTGATCGAAGATCTTTCTCTGGGTAAGAAGCGCGGCAAAAAGCGGGCGCAAACCCAATTCATTCGCATCACCAACAAGGGGTCAGCGCCT
>JBMTHB010000286.1:0-2559 GCA_049435845.1 Candidatus Nanopelagicales bacterium
CGCCCGGCGACTCGGATGGGCGGTCATGTTGCCCAGGGGACCTCCTGCGGGGGCGCAACGGCCCCAGCACGACAGCGTGGCGACTCGCGCTCCGAACGCCAGGGGGCTGAGTCACTTCCCCGCGCTCGAAGCGAGCACGCGGCACAGAGGCCGGACCCAGGGTGGAACCTGTCTACGACGAGCAGCGCCCGCTCGACCTCGATCACCACGGTCGACGGGCCCGACACCGAATGACCAGCAAACCACACCGTGAAGACCGCCGACCAGCCCTCCGAGGCTATGACCAAATCAGTCTACAGCCTCTGGCGGCCGGTCACGTCACCGGCGGCCGGCGAGGATCATGCCCGCGGCGACGGTGGCGTTGGTGGCCTCGTCGATGAGGATGAAGCTCCCGGTCAGGCGGTTGCGGCGATACTCGTCGACGAGCAACGGGACCTGCGCGCGGAACTGGATCCGGCCGATCTCGTTGAGCGACAGCCGCTCGGCGTCGTCGACACGGTGCAGGGTGTTCACGTCGAGCCGGTATTGGAGCTCCTTGACGGCCCGGCTCCAGCACCGAGCTCTCCGACATCCAGCACACCATGGCATCGACGTCCTGCACCACGATCGGCTGATTGTTGGGGCGGGCGATCATGTCGCCACGCGAGATGTCGATGTTGTCCTCGAGACGGATCGTCACAGACATCGGCGGAAACGCCTCGGCAACCGGCCCATCGAAGGTGTCGATGTGCGCGATGCGGCTCGTGAACCCCGACGGGAGCACGACGACCTCGTCGCCGGGCTTGAACACGCCGCCCGCGACCTTGCCGGCGTAGCCGCGATAGTCGTGGAACTCGTCACGCTGCGGGCGGATCACGTACTGCACCGGGAATCGGCAGTCGATCAGGTTCCGATCGGACGCGATGTGCACTTCCTCGAGGTGGTGCAGCAGCGCCCCACCCTGGTACCACGGCATGCGCGGCGACCGCTCCACGACGTTGTCACCCTTGAGCGCCGACACCGGAATTACCGTCAGGTCATTGATATCGAGCTTCGCGGCGAAGTCGCGGAACTCACTCTTCACCTTCTCGAAGGCAGTGCGGTCGTAGTCGACGAGGTCCATCTTGTTCACGCACAGGACCAAGTGCGGGATCCTCAGCAGCGACGCGATGAACGCGTGCCGTCTGGATTGCTCGACCACCCCGTTGCGCACGTCTACGAGCACCAGCGCCACATCCGCGGTGGACGCACCGGTGACCATGTTGCGCGTGTATTGGATGTGGCCGGGAGTGTCGGCAATGATGAACTTCCGCTTCGGCGTGGCGAAGTAACGGTACGCGACATCGATCGTGATGCCCTGCTCCCGCTCCGCCCTCAACCCGTCGGTCAGCAGCGCGAGGTTGGTGTACTCCATCCCCATCCGCTGCGAGGACGCCTCGACGGCCTCGAGCTGGTCCTCGAAGATCGCCTTCGAGTCATAGAGCAGGCGGCCGATGAGCGTCGACTTGCCGTCGTCCACCGAGCCAGCGGTGGCGAATCGCAACATTTCCATCAGAAGTAGCCCTCCCGCTTGCGCTCCTCCATCGATGCCTCCGACGTCTTGTCGTCGGCTCGGGTGGCGCCCCGCTCCGTGATTCGTGTGGCCGCGACCTCGGCGATGATCGCCTCGAGCGTCGCCGACGGAGAATCCACGGCACCCGTGCACGACATGTCGCCCACCGTTCGGTAGCGCCCCACCCGGCGCTCCCCCGCCTCGGTGGGAAGCAGCTCCACCACGTCCGACACCGCGATCCACATGCCGTCCCGGGCGAACACCTCCCGCTCGTGCGCGAAGTAGATCGACGGGATCTCGATGCCCTCTCTCTGGATGTATTGCCAGATGTCGAGCTCGGTCCAGTTCGAGATCGGGAACACCCGGATGTGCTCACCCCGGCGATGCCGACCGTTGTAGATGTCCCACAGTTCCGGGCGCTGGTTCTTGGGATCCCACTGGCCGAACTCGTCACGGAACGAGAACACCCTCTCCTTCGCGCGCGCCTTCTCCTCGTCCCGGCGGGCTCCGCCGAACACGGCGTCGTAGCGGCCCTCGTCGATCGAACGCAGCAGAGTGGTGGTCTGGAGGCGGTTCCGCGACGCACGCGGACCGACCTCCTCCGCAACCCGACCGGCGTCGATGTCCTCCTGGACCAATCCCACGACGAGCTGGATCCCCAACTCGGCGACCCGGCGGTCCCGGTAGGCGAGCACCTCTGGGAAGTTGTGCCCGGTGTCCACGTGCACCACTGGGAACGGGATCCGTGCTGGCCAGAACGCCTTCTCGGCGAGCCGCAGCATGACGATCGAGTCCTTGCCAGCCGAGAAGAGCATGGCCGGTCGCTCGAACTCGGCAGCCACCTCACGGATGATGTGGATGGACTCCGCCTCGAGCGCATCCAGGTTGGTCAGTTCGTAAGTCGACGTCATCGGCTTCCTCAGAAGGCTGGTCTTGGAGGGACTGGGTTTGGAGGGACGCACGGGACGAGAACCTCCCAGCACCGGGCAGGAGGAGTCCTCGGGACGACGATCGTCACGACGCTCCGG
>JBMTHB010000287.1:0-2556 GCA_049435845.1 Candidatus Nanopelagicales bacterium
GGCGGTCCGCCGGGGGGATCTTCTCGGTGGAGCTCGTTGACGTAGGCCTGCCACGCCTTGGTGTCGGGATCTTCCGCAAGCGTTTCCACCTCGGCCTGCTCCTTGGCTTCTTCCTCGGCCTCAAAACGTGCCGCGCGCTCGCGGTAGTGCTTGCCCAGCCAATTGCTGAAGCTGCCGTGCTTGCGGTAGCGGTTCCATACGAAGATCGCGAATAGACCGATGAGTGGCCACTCGACCATGTAAACCCACGATCGATCCACGCCTTCCATCGCACGCTGGTACTGGTTGATCGTTGCGTAGGTGCACAGTGCAAGAACCACAATCAACGGCACATGCAGGGTCCAGAAGTCCTTCCATCGTCGGCTGTCCTCTTCCGGTGTCCGTTGCTCGATTGCGTCGTCGCTCATGCCGCAACCTCGAGTGGATCGTCATTCACGCTGTCCTTCGCCCGGCCACGGACCACGCCGTAGGAGATGAGCAAAGCCCAGGCGCTGGCAACCGTGACGAACGTTGCCCAGCCAAGTCCACCGACAACGCCACTTTCGATCCACCAGGCAAGGGCCGGAGTTCCGAGGGCAAGGATCACCAGCGCACCCCACGGCTGGGAATCCGCGAGTGCCCGCCACAGCAGGAGGCCGACGAGCGGAACCAACACGACCGTGACGATCCCCAGAACCTGCGGCCCAAGAATGTCCGTTTGAGATAGCGATGCAAGCCCTGCCATCAGAACGAGCACTAGGACGGCTGCCGGTTCGGGATAGGCGGTTAGCCACGTCGGCATCACCGGTTGGGTTGGCACCGCCCAGGCGATCGCCATGGGAATCGCAATGCCCAGCGCCAAGAGTCCGAGAAGACTGAGTCGGTCTCCGGCAGCAGCGAACCCGGGCGGTGCGGTGCGTGAGAGTGCCACGGACAGTCCGAGAACCAGTCCCATCCAGGCGACCTCGGTGACGCTGAGCCGAACCAGAATCGACGTCTTTCCATCTTCGTCGCGGTATCGATCCGCGAGGTTCTGGCGTTGTCGCCAGCCAAACCCGATGAGCGCGATAAGCACCGACACCTTGATCAGGATCAAAGCGCCGTAGGTACTCGTCACGAGTGAAGCGAATCCATCGAGACGAAGACCGGCATTGAGCAATCCACTCTCCGCGAGGGCGATCACGCTGATCAGGGCAACAACACTGAAGCGTCGGATGACCCGTTCTGCACCAGGCTCGCGGCGGTAGGCGTAGGAAACGGTTGCCACGAGGCCACCGATCCAGACCGATGCCGCAACGATGTGAAGACCGAGACTGATCGTTGCCGAGGAGTGGCCGTCGTCGATCCCTGAGTGGCCATTGAAGCCGGGGAGGAATGCCGCGATGAGCGCCGCACCAAGCAGGATGCTCGCGGTCATGCGGTCCAAGATCACCCACGCGAGTACGGCAACGATGGCGACGAGGACGAACTGGATGAGCATCACTCGTCCCAGGGTGGTCTGGGTGAGCAGCGACCAGATGATCGTCGGGTCGGCCGATGTTGCCAGCGGCAACGCGAGGACTTCAGACACGGTGAGGAATGCCTGAGCAGCAAGTGCCACTAGCCACACAAGTGCTGCGATGGAAGCGATGGATCCGGATCTGCGGTCCGGCCGCGGCGCGAGCACGCCACCAACCAGGATGAAGCCGATAGTGAGCAGCGTTGCGACGTCGCGGATCCACAGGTCCAACGGCAGCGACCAGAGCGTGACCCACGGGACAACCGGAATACCGGGAACTTGGCTTTCGGAGAGTGCACCGATAGTGCTGAGGACGAGGAAGAGAACCGGGATACCGATGGCCAGCAGCGCTGGGCGGGGTCGAACTCGGTGGCTCGCAGGGGTGTGAACCAGGGTGTCCATTAGCTCTTTTGCGTGAAGCTTCCGAAGATCGCCGGGTCGGTGTTCGGTGACTCCACGAAGAACGTGGTACAGATCGCACCCAGCAGGAACGCGATGCAGATCCACACCATCCAGTAGCTCATCAACTGTGCCTGGAAGTGAACCGCCTTGTTGATCAAACCCTTACGAGCGCGGTTAAAGATGCCGAGCAGCAAGAAGGTGAGCATGCCGAAGTGGAAGATATTGCTCGCACACAGCAGCAGGACAGCAGATGCGTAGGCACCGTTCCCGGATCCGAACGGGAAGGTGGTGATCTGGATCCACTGGGCGACCAGCCCGGCGATGGTGATGACCAAGGCGAGGCCGGTGCCAATGATCAAACCGGCATGGTTTCCGCGCTTGATCTCCTTATAGCCGAACCACATCGCCAGCGTGGCCAGGATGACGATGCCGAGGATCGCCCAGAACGGCCATTCGACCGCGAAGGTGGCGTCACTCTTTGCCGGTAATGCGTTCGTTTGGTCGTAGGTCAGGTCTGCACCCGGAGGCGCCCAACCGTCGTTGACGTTCAGCGACCACAGGTACGTGTAGCTGATGATCAGCGCCAGCGTGCCCGACACATCGAGCACGATCAGTGTCCACAGACCGGCTTTGGCGCGACGTGCCTTTGCGCGACTTCGGCGGACTTTTTCTCTTCC
>JBMTHB010000288.1:0-2541 GCA_049435845.1 Candidatus Nanopelagicales bacterium
ATGAACTCCATCGCCTCGCGACCGTGCTCTTCTGCCATCTCATCCGGCGACATCGGCAGGAATGCGCTGCACCACCCACCATTGCGACCGCTTCCACCGAATCCGACGTGACGAGACTCGACGATGGCGATACGCAGGTGTGGTTGCAACGACTGCAGGTAGTAAGCAGTCCAGAGCCCCGTATAGCCACCACCAACGATGGCGACGTCGGCCTCCCGGGACCCGTCGAGACGGGGACGCAACGTCACGGCGTCGCCCTCTTGCCACAGCGGAGTTGCGACGGTCATAGTTTGCCTACTGCAACGTTGCGGGTTGCTCGCTCATCTCGAGATGGAGCGCGGTGCCGTCGTACGGATGCGCGTTTGCGACGTCTTCGTTCAGCTCGACTCCAAGGCCTGGTTCGGTCGGCGGAACGATGAAGCCCGAGTCGAAGTGGATCGAGGTCTTCACGAGTTCGGCATGGAATCCCTGCCATCCCTGGATGGTCTCCAAGATGAGGAAGTTCGGTGTGCAGGTGGCGAGCTGGATGTTCGCTGCTGCGACGACCGGTCCGCAATAGAGGTGCGGTGCGACGACTGCGTGATACACCTCGGCGAGCGCGGCGATCTTCTTCGACTCGAGCAATCCACCCGAGCGTCCGAGGTCCGGCTGGATGATCGATGCGGCGCCGAGCTTCAACAATTGATGGAACTCGTACTTCGAGGTGAGTCGCTCACCCGCAGAGATCGGGATGCTGGTCGCGCGCGCGACCTTGGCGATCTCCTCCGGGCTGTCCGGTGGACACGGTTCTTCGAACCACAGAGGGTCATACTTCTCGAGCTTTCGGGCGAGGCGAATCGCGCCCGAGGCAGTGAACTGCCCGTGCGTGCCGAACAAGATGTCGGCGCGATCCCCGATCGCTTCGCGCACGGCGCGCACCATCTTCTCGGAGAGGTCCATGAGGTGCAGTGCCGGCTGGCGACCGTCGTAGACCGAGTAGCGACCGGCAGGATCGAACTTCACTCCAGTGAATCCGCGTTCGACTTCGCGCACGGCGGCTTCGGCTGCTGCATCGGGATCGCTATAGACGGGATCGTCTGCGTACACGTCGACACCCACCGGTGGATAGAGATAGGTATAGGCGCGCAACTTCTCATGCACACGTCCGCCGAGGAGCTCGTAGACAGGCTTGCCCGTCTCCTTACCGCAGATGTCCCACATCGCCATCTCGAGACCGCTCACGATGCCGCCCATGGTGAGATCTGGGCGTAGCGAATACCCGCGACCATAGGTCTCGCGCCACATCGCCTCGATGTGGAACGGATCGCGACCGACGACGTGACGCGCAGCCACTTCCTCGGCCATCTTGGCGACCATGTGCGGCGTGAACGTCGCGGTGTATATCTCGCCGATACCGGTGATGCCGGTGTCGGTCGTCAACTTCACGAAGATGAAGTACCGACCTCCGAATCGAGGTGGTGGGTTCCCGACCACAAAGGTCTTGACGTCGACGACTTTCATGTCAGAACACGATCACGTTGCGCAGCGCGTCTCCGCGCTTGACGGCGTCGATGGCTTCATTGATGTCCTCGAGCTTGTAGGTCTTCGTGACGAGCTCGTCCAACTTCACGCGTCCCTGGGAGTACAGGTCCACGAGGTTCGGGATGTCGACTTGAATGCGGGCCGATCCCATCTTCGAGCCGAGGATGTTCTGGCTGTATGCAGCCATCGTGCCCGGATCGATCTCCGACATCACGCCACTTGCAGGCATGCCGACCATCACCATCGAGCCACCCTTGGCGAGCATGCCGTAGGACGAGTCGAAGGCCTGCTTGGCGCCGACGGTGACAACCACCTGGTCGGCGCCGAACTCGAGCTGATTTTCGCGCCGCAGCTTGTCGCGGATGGCCTGGTTGAGCACCGGTGTGCCGGCAATCGGGGGATAGCGTGTCTCGCCGTTGTCGATGGCCCGCTTGGCGGCCTCGCGGATATGCTCCGGCGTATCGAAATCCGGCTCCCCGAAGGCGAGCGAAATGATGGAACGCCCCTGCGCGCGCAGCGCAGCGGCTTTCTGATTCACAGCGATGGTAGCGGCTGGCCTGATCTGGGCCATCCGGCTGGCGATCTTGACGTTCATCGTTCCCCCGAACCAGTCACCGGTGCTTGCGCTCACCGGGACGTCGATCCCACGTGGCCATGATACCAATTCCCGCAGCCCCGTGCTGAGCGTGCCGGCATCCGTGCGGCCCGGACCGGGTTACCCGGTTCGCTGGGTGAGGCGGCGGTATAATCGCAGGTTTGGTCATCCCGGCGCACATGTCCGAAGCTGTCAAAAAATTCCACCTGGTGAGCGAGTTCGAACCGGCGGGCGACCAGCCGGCCGCCATCGAGCAGTTGGTCGATGGGCTGCAGCACGGCCTGTCGCACCTCACGCTGCTGGGCGTGACGGGATCGGGCAAGACCTTCACCATGGCCAACGTGATCGAGCGGCTGCAACGCCCGACCCTGGTGATGGCGCCGAACAAGACCCTGGCGGCCCAGTTGTACGGCGAGTTTCGCGAG
>JBMTHB010000289.1:0-2526 GCA_049435845.1 Candidatus Nanopelagicales bacterium
GCGGCGTCGGGTGCGCCGGTCATCAAGCACGGCAACCGCGCGGCGTCGAGTGCGACCGGATCGGCCGATGTGCTGGAAGCACTCGGGGTATCCATCGACATGGACGCAACCGCAGTGGCCGCCTGCGTCTCGCAGGTCGGGGTCGCATTCTGCTTCGCCCCGATGTTCCATCCGGCTCTGCGATTCGCCGGTCCGACTCGTCGCGAACTGGGCGTACCCACCGTCTTCAACATCATCGGACCACTGGCGAATCCCGCTCGACCGGAAGCGATGCTCGTCGGCTGCGCACGCTTGGCCTCGGCGCCGGTGATGGCGCAGGTGCTCGCCGACCGAGGCACGCGTGCCCTGGTGGTGCGAGGTGAGGATGGCCTGGACGAGATATCGATCAGTGCGACGACCCGGGTATGGGATGCCACAGGCGATGGCGTCGTCGAAGGCGAGATCGATCCACGCGAGTGGGGAATCGATTTCGTTGAACCGCACATGATCGAAGGAGCTTCCGCCGAGCACAACGTGCAGGTGATGCGAGCGGTCTTGGATCCCGGAACGCAGCACATCGATTCCGCGCACATCCGCGCCATCCGCAATGCCGTGACCGTCAATGCCGCCGCCGCTCTAGCCGCGTTCGCGGCCGCCAACGGTGACGCGACATCCGGCTCGTTGTCCGAACGCATTGCCAAGCACATCGGTACCGCGCGCGATGCCCTGGATACCGGTGCTGCCTGGCAACTCGTCGAGCGCTGGGTGCGCGTGGGTTCGTGACGCCCCGGCGCTGCTGTTGATCAGTTGATCAAGCGCGCTACTGCCACAACTCCCGGTGCCGGGCCCACAGGTGAGGTTCCGACCCGTCGGCCCTGATCGAACATCGGTACCAGAGTTGGGCGCGGTGCAGCGAACGACGAACCTGCGGTGACCGGCCAGGACAATGGCTCGGTCACACTGATCAAGCGCACGCTCGGCTGTTCGAGCCAGGTAGCGAGCATGCTGGCTTCGGCCAGTAGTCCCTGTCCTGGACGATGCACTTCCGCGGTGGCCATTGCGGCGCGCGCGGCCGCACGTGGGTCGGTCCCCGGTGGTGCGTGGGTAGCGGCGACGAGTCTTCCGTCGGAGATCACATGGATATCCCAGCCCCCCGTGTCACCGCGCTCGGCCGCGACGATCCGCCCCGCACCGATCAGCGACGCGATCCGATGATGGCGCGCACTAGCCGCGCAGATCTCGGTCATCCGATCACGCTCATCTGCGGCTTCCTCGAAGCGCTCCTGAGCTGCCAAGTGAGTCATGCGAGGGCCCGCGTGGGCGAGTATCACGCGCACATCACCGGCGAGAACTCCGCGCGCATCATCAACCGAGCGGAGGTAAGCGGCATTGTCGTGGCCACGCATGCACGGAGCGGGACAGTTGCCCAAGTGGCCGCGTAGACATTGCGGTGAGTCATGACGGGCCGTGGCCGGCAGCACCCCCGTGCAGCTTCGAAGCCCGGTTGCATCGGCGATGCTTTCCGCGGCGGCGCGTGCGGAGGCGCGCGATGCGAACGGACCCCACGCCTCTGCTGGTACGGCATCCCCGCTCGCGCGCACTGTGACCAGCCGCGGCACGGCCTCCTCGGTCATGCGTAACCACCAGGTTGTACCGGCCTGCCGGGAGCGACGGTTGTATCGGGGTTGGTGCTCGGCGATGGCGCGTACTTCGCGCACATGCGCTTCCACACTCGTGGCGCAGGGGATGACCTCCACACGTGCGGCGATCGCGATCATCTCCGCCATCCGCGCCCTGGTCTCTGCGGCGGTGAAGTACGAACGGACACGCTTGCGCACGTTCTTGGATGTGCCGATGTACAGCGCTGCACCCTGTCGATCAACGAAGGTGTAGACGCCGGGGCCGGTATGCAGACCGTCGGCGAGGTGGCGCTTGGCTCGCTGCTCGGCCGATACCCGGGACACGAAGGTGCGCAGATCGGTCCAGGTGTGCACTCCCATCGACCCGATCCGTTCGAACAGGCAATGCAGTACGTGCGTGGTTGCGCGGGCATCGGCCAGTGCCCGGTGCTCGGGTTGTACGGGGGAGTGGAAGTGCGTGGCCAAGGTAGCTAGTCGGCAGTTGCGCACTTCCCCGCGCTGTAGAGCGACGCGAGCCAGCCGAGCGGTATCGAGAGATCGCCCAGGGAACCAGGTCAGGTCGTAGCGGGCGCACGCTGCCTTCAGGAAGCCGAGGTCGTAGGGCGCGTTGTGGGCGACCAGGATCGCGTCGCCGGCAAACTCACCGAAGGAAGAGACCGCGCCTGCGACTGATGGCGCATCGCGCACCATCGCGTTCGTGATCCCGGTGAGCGCCTGGATATGCGCGGGGATCGATGAATCGGGGTGGACGAGGGTCGCGAATTCGCCAAGCACCTCACCACCTCGGATCTTCACCGCTCCGATCTCGGTGATCCCGGCGTTCGTCGCAGGACCGCCCGTGGTCTCCAGATCGACGACGACGAAGGTCAACGCAGCCAGGGGCTCGTCGGCCTCCGCGTCTTCCCAG
>JBMTHB010000290.1:0-2515 GCA_049435845.1 Candidatus Nanopelagicales bacterium
CTTGGACAGGGTCGGATGGATCATGCCCTTGGCGACGAGCCGGTTCGCCTCATAGGCCTCGCGGTAGTTGGCAAAGTGACTGCCGACGATTCGCTTGAGGTTGTTCCACAGATAGCGGTTGTCGTATTCGTGCATGAAACCCGATGTCGATGCGCATGTGACGATGGTGCCGCCCTTGCGCGTGACGTAGACACTTGCCCCGAAGGTCTCCCGCCCCGGATGCTCGAAGACAATGTCCACATCGTCGCCGCCGGTCAGCTCGCGGATTTTCTTGCCGAAACGTTGCCACTCCTTGGGATCTTGAGTGTGTTCGTCCTTCCAGAACCTGTAGCCCTCTGCCGATCTATCGATGACGAGTTCTGCACCCATGGATCGCACGATGTTCGCCTTCTCCTCGCTGGAGACGACGCATACCGGAATCGCCCCACCGTTGAGTGCGAGTTGTGTTGCGTAGGAACCCAAGCCACCGGATGCTCCCCAGATCAACACGACGTCGCCCTGCTTCATCGCTCCGCCGTTCTTGGAGACCAGTTGCCGGTACGCGGTCGAGTTGACCAGTCCGGGGGCGGCGGCCTCCTCCCAGCTGAGGTGCTCGGGTTTGGGCAGGAGTTGGTTGGCCTTGACCACCGCGAGCTGGGCGAGGCCGCCGAAGTTCGTCTCGTAGCCCCAGATGCGCTGCTGTGGATCGAGCATGGTGTCGTTGTGACCTAGAGGGGATTCAAGTTCCACGGACAGGCAGTGCGCCACTACTCGGTCTCCGGGCTGCCAGGCGTGCACACCGGGTCCGGTACGCAGCACCACTCCCGAAGCATCAGATCCGATCACGTGGTAGTCCAGGGCATGGCGCGCGGCATCGGAGTTCGCCCTCGCATACCGATCCAGATGGTTGAAGGCTGACAGCGGTTCGAATATCGACGACCAGACGGTGTTGTAGTTCATGCTCGACGCCATCACTGCGATGAGCGCCTCCCCGGGGGCTAATTCCGGTGTTGGCACGCGCTCGATGTGAATGGACTCGCGCGGATCCTTGTCCCGTGAGGCGCGACCTTCGAACATTAGCTCCTCGTCACGGTGCAAGGTGGCGGCGAGATAGTCGTCAGGGACGGCGATCTCGCCGATCGACGGATCCTGCGTGTCGATCGCGTGGGCGATCGCGGCTAGAGGTTCGGAGTCGGATACGTGCTCGGGGGCCGGCATGCGCCCATTCAACCGAAGCTAGGCGCTGAGGGGGAGGAAACCGGCATTCCAGGCAATCAGCAACCCCGCTACGCCTATGGCGGCCGCGATAGCCATCCGGCGGGCTCGGCGCATTGCCCACAGCGCGGCGACCGCGAGCACAACGCCTCCGATCGCCCAGGTCCAGGCCGAGCCATCGGTTATCGCCTGCGGAATCGGTAGACCGTCGATCGCTGGAAGGGCGGATGAGAATTCGGCGAATCGGTCACGCACGACATCGATAGGCAGCTGGGGAAGCATTCGCTCATTGTGCGACACATCCGTGGCATGGAGCCGCAGACTCGCCCACCTCGGAGCGTGATCTTCGCCCACCCCGGGGCGTGATCATCTCGCGCCTTTAGTGGGCGGCCGCTCGGTGCTCCACGAGTTCGATGAGCACTCCGCCGCTGTCCTTCGGGTGGGTGAAGTTGATCAGCGATCCGCCGGTGCCCACCTTGGGTTCGTCGTAGAGCAAGCGCACGCCCTGCTCTCGGATGTGCGCGCTGACCGCCTCGATGTCGGTGACGGTGTATGCCATCTGCTGGATGCCCGGACCGCTGCGATCCAGGAATCGTCCGATCGGTGAATCCGCCGATAGCGGAGCGAGCAGTTGGATGCAGGAGCCGGAATCGGCGACAGCCAGCATCGCCTCACGGACGCCCTGATCCTCGTTAACCTCGGTGTGGACCACCGCCAGGCCGAACGTGCGGGCATAGAAGTCGATGGCGTCGTCGAGGTCCGCGACAGCGATGCCGACGTGATCGATGCGGGTTATCCAGGTGTGCATGCTGGCTATGGTGTCACCCGGCGGGCGCTCCGGTCCCGCAAGGTGGTCGGAAAGCGGTGATCGCATGGGTCTGATGGAAGGCTCGGTCATAGTCGGTGGGGCGCGCACCCCGATGGGTCGACTGCAGGGCTCGCTTTCAGGCCTGTCGGGCGCCGATCTCGGTGGGGTGGCTATTGCCGCGGCGGTCGATCGATCCGGTGTGCCGGCGAGCGATGTGGACTACGTCGTCATGGGTCAGGTGCTGCAAGCCGGCGCAGGACAGAACGCCGCGCGCCAAGCTGCGATCGCCGGGGGACTGGGGATGGACGTACCCGCGCTGACCATCAACAAGGTGTGCCTATCCGGCATTGACGCGATCGCGCTCGCTGATCAGATGATCCGAGCCGGGGAATTCGAGGTGGTCGTCGCCGGCGGGATGGAGTCGATGTCGAACGCCCCGCATCTACTCGTGGGTTCGCGCGAGGGTGTCAAGTACGGCGACTGGACGATGGTCGACGCGTTGGCCTTCGATGG
>JBMTHB010000291.1:0-2509 GCA_049435845.1 Candidatus Nanopelagicales bacterium
CGTGCCGTGGTCGCCCCCGGATCACGCGCCACCTCCCGATCGTCGATCGCACGCACGTTCCACCACGCAGGTCGACGAGGGTCGATCGACTGCGCCCATCCGGAGTCACACCACCACTGCGTGGCCACGGAACGAGCCGGCGCGCCGACGAACAGATCGCATCCGCTGATGTGCGATCGCAACGCCGCAACCTCGCGCACGTCCCAATAGGGAGCGTGCGGCTCGCGGAAGACGTCGTCGCCGTCGTCCCACACGACGATCAAACCGATCCCATCTACCGGCGCGAAGACCGCCGAACGGGTGCCGACGACCACGCCGGCTCGTCCGGTGCGAGCCCGCAGGAATTCCCGATACCGACGCTCGGGGCCGGCGTCTGCACTCAACTCCGCGATGTCCGTATCGGGAACCACCTCGCTCAACGCCGATCGGACCCGCGCGACATCGGTGGCATCCGGCACGACGACGATGACTCCGCGTCCACGACCGCGATGCATCGCCACCAGATCGGCGATCTCCCGCGACGGATCGGAGCCCGGGGCCGAGGACCACACCATCCGTTGCGGTTCGGCGTATGTCGTGGGCCAGGTGTAGGGCTCCCAGATCCGCGCATCCGGTGGCCGGTCATCTCGTTCGGCCGGTGCGGGTTCGGGTGAGGCCAGCACCGAGCGCTCGGCGCGCGCGTGCCTGGCGGGCACGGCCGATCGCGCGACATCCCAGAAGGTTCCGACGTATCTCTCCGCCGTCTTCTCGACGAGTTCGAGCGTTTCCGCGGTCAAGGGAGGAACCGTGTCGATGACCCGTTCGATCGGGCGTGGCCGATAGACGTCGGCGTGATCGATGCGCGCCAGAACGTAGGCAGCGCGGAGCCGGCCGGAGAACCGAACCCGTACCCGGGCGCCAGGTACCGCAAGGTCCTGCCACTGTTCGGGCACCAGGTAGTCGAAGTCGCGATCTAGGTGCATCACCGCCAAGTCCACGCGGACCCGAGCGATGGGGAACCCGGACCCGGATTCGGGCCCTACCGACGAGGAATCGTCAGACACCCGATGCGGCGCGTAGATCTTGCGCTCGATCGGTGTTCTCCCAGGTGAAGGTCGGTCCCACCGAGGATCGCGCGGCCGGATCATCGGAGTCGAGGAGTTGGTTCACGCCCTGCGGTCGACCGAAGTGTCCGTAGGCGCTGGTCACCCGATAGATCGGACGCAGCAGATCCAGGTCCCGGATGATCGCAGCCGGACGCAGGTCGAACACCTTGAGCACTGCCTCTTGGATCTGCTCATCGCTCATGATTCCGGTGCCGAAAGTCTCGACGAACACACCCACGGGGTGCGAAACGCCGATCGCATATGCCACCTGCACCTCGCACCGGGTGGCAAGTCCTGCTGCCACGACATTCTTGGCTACCCACCGCATGGCGTAGGCCGCCGAGCGATCCACCTTGGAGGGATCCTTGCCGGAGAACGCGCCTCCGCCGTGCCTAGCCATGCCGCCGTAGGTATCGACGATGATCTTGCGTCCGGTGAGCCCGGCATCACCCATCGGCCCACCTACCTCGAAGCGGCCGGTGGGGTTCACCAGGAGTCGGTAGTCGCGCGAATCGATGTCGAAGGTAGCGAGGATCGGATCGACGACGTGCTTGCGCACCTCAGGAGTCAGCGTCTTGTCCAGATCGATGTCGGCGGCATGCTGGCTGCTGACGACGATGGTGTCGATGGCGAGCGGTCGGTCGTCGTCGTCGTAACGGATCGTCACCTGGGTCTTGCCGTCCGGCCGCAGGTACTCCATGGTCCCGTCCTTGCGGACCGCGGTGAGTTGCTCGGCGAGCCGGTGCGCCATCGAGATGGGCAGCGGCATGAGTTCGGGAGTGTCGGTGCACGCGTAGCCGAACATCAGCCCTTGATCGCCGGCACCTTGACGATCCAGGGGATCCTGACTGCCATCGGCTCGCTCCTCGTAGGCATCGTCGACGCCTTGGGCGATGTCCGGTGACTGCTTGCCGATCGAGACGCTGATGCCGCAAGACTCACCATCGAATCCCTTGACCGAGGAGTCGTAACCGATACCGATGACCGCTTGACGCACCAGGTTCATGACGTCGGCGAATCCCTCGGTGGTTACCTCCCCTGCCACGTGCACCTGTCCGGTGGTGAGCATCGTTTCCACCGCGACGCGGCTGGTGGGGTCCTGGCGAAGGAGGTCGTCGAGGATCGAGTCGCTGATCTGATCGGCCATCTTGTCCGGATGGCCTTCGGTTACCGATTCGGATGTGAACAAACGCTGCGCCACGAAAATCCCCTAGTCGACTGTTCGGCTGGGAGAAGCGCCTCTCCCTCGGACGCGTCAGTCTAGCGATCTGCAGGGATGATGGGAGTGAGCGTGTCCCAGAGGGCGAACCCGGCCTCGAGCTTGTCCACGCCCGATACCTCCCGGCTCTGGCCGCTCGCCTGCACGATGACGATGGACGTCCTGTCCTCACCGCAACCCGCCCCGGAAGCCCCCGAGTTCGCGC
>JBMTHB010000292.1:0-2474 GCA_049435845.1 Candidatus Nanopelagicales bacterium
GCAATGGGGCTCGGCGTATGTGGCGAGCGGTCCGACCACCGCGGTGGAGTCCGCGTATACGTACGTCAAAGTCGACACGGCGGACTGATTGCACGACGGCTTGGAGCAACGACGTCGACTCACGACGGGCACGCTAGTGCGATCGGCGAAGGCAAGCGAGGAGGCGCGCTGACCGAGCACCCGGGGTTTGCCGGAGGACACGTGCACCCACTACGGAATCAACGCACCGCGATCGCGGCATCGGGGACCGCATCGGGAACCGGAACGCGGATCCGCAACGGCTTCCACGGATATCCGGTGATCAGGTCGCCGAATCTGGATTTCTCTCGAACCCGGTGTGCCGCCAAGACCGGACCGGATCCGGCGACGGGTGTGATGACCCCGGTGAACCAATCGACATCGCTCGGCGGCTCGAACGTGATGACCCGTACTTCGCCGGCTGGAACGACAACGCGCACCGGTTTTGTCGCCTGCGCGACTTCCTTGCCCCCGCGGAAGGGGAGCATCGTGACCTCCACCTCGACATCGGTCACCGGTGCTGCGATCTGGAGTTTCACATCGGTGGCAGCACGGACGGGTAGACCGGTGACAGCGGACGGGCCGGTGAAGGGTTGGGTTCCAGCGCTGAAAGCCGCTTCATTCTGAACATCGCTTCCTCCGAAGAACTGGCGCATGCCTGCGACTATCGGCTGATCCGATGTCAATTCCAATGCAGCGGGCAACACACCGTTCGGTGTCGCAGGTAACGCAGGGGTCATATCCAAGGTCGTCACGGCACCGGCAGGAACCACGATGCTGCCACGCTCGAAGGGCGTGTAACTGCCGTCCTGCGCGAGCACCCGGACAGTCACGATGGCGTCGTTGTCCGTCGTAGACACCACCGACAGCACGCGCGCACCATCCCCCGCAAGAATGCCAGGCACATAGACGGTGGTGGCCGGTTCGGCAGCAGCCGGAATCCAGTCCGTTCCCACCGAGTCGAGTCCTACGCGCTGCTCATCATCGACCGACGCACCGATGCGGCCTGATCGGGCGATCACGTGGAATGCAGTGCCGTTGACGCCGGGAGCCACTTCGTCTAGTCGGACGACCAAACGGTCTTGGCCCGGGACCACCAGACCTCGGGTGGTGGGAGTCTCGATCTCACCCTCGGGTCCGTGAATGATCACATCGACGATCGCCGACGTGACATCGGGATTCACCAGCACCACGCGGGTGACTCGCCCGGCCACGGCGCCACCACCCACGAACCAGAAGTCCGATCCGGCCGGAGCGCACGCCGTACTCGCCATCCCCCGGCCCCGACCACTCGGATCGCGTCCCCATTGGTCGGCCACGAGTCCCGGCGCCAGACCGTCCTCGCCGAAGGCTTCGATCGCGGGCAACCTCGATCCGAAGGCCTCGATCTGACCCTGCTCGCCGGGTTGGGCGATATTCGTGCTGGCGGACTCCGCGCCAGGCAAGGTGCGCAGCCCCGCTTGCCCGGACCCGTCCTGACCGGGTAAGCCGGGGATGACAGCGCCGGTGACGCGGACGCCGAGGTTGCCACCGGTCCCCGGTTCCGGGCAGAGCAGGACGCTGGACCTGATCGGCTCGGCGGCCACCGTCGCGCTCTGCGGGGGCGCCGGCTGGGCCTGGATGAGTTGTCCCAGCCCTACCACGACGCCGATGATGACCAGGACGACCACCGGCGCTAACCATCGCGGACGGCTGCGCGGCAGGACTTCTGTTTCGCTCATGATCGCGCTCCGACACCGGGGCGGTCATCCGTATCCAGGTCATCCGGGTCCGGATCGATCACGTGACGCTCGGGCAGTGCGACGATGATCAAGGCCACGATGACGATCAATTGGAACAGCAACCACAGTCGGCGCGGTGTCTCGTCGAACACGATCTCCACCTCGGAGGTGGCCCGGTCCACCGGGACGACGAACGACGACGACCAGTCGCGTGGCGCCGCGAGTGTGGCGGGTGCGAGCCGTTCACCATTGCTCGTCGCTCGCCATCCTTGATCGACGGCAGCGCCGACCCACAGGACGCGCGAACCGGGCGGCAAGTCCACGGCTTGCGGAAGCGTCTGGCGCAGATACGGGTCTACACCGATGTCGCCAGGCTTCGCAGGATCCAGCGCGAGATCGAGCGCGATCGGCACGAATTCACCTGTAGCGGTATCGACGTCCCAGACCTGGGCGCGCGAGGTAACGCCACCGATGCGCCATAGAACCTCTCCCTCGGTGCTGGCGAGGCGTCGTAGTCCGGGCTGGGCGTCCAGGGCTGGAACGACGGAACGAGACGATCCGGCCGCGAGTTTGATGTAGCGCACCCCGTAGGTGCGCAGCGCATCGACTTCACCGCCGCCGCGCCCGGACGCCAACGCGGCCACGAATTCATCGATGGGCTGCCATACCTGAGCAGGCGGAGCCGTCTCCGCATCACCGAGAGCGAGGGCGGCGCCGCCGAGCAAGGTGTAACGG
>JBMTHB010000293.1:0-2461 GCA_049435845.1 Candidatus Nanopelagicales bacterium
GCGGTCGTGGACTTAGCGCCGGGGGACCCCCTCGCGGCGTTGCTCGGGAACCAACCACCAAGTCCCGAGCGGATCGCCCAGCTCAACGCTCAGTACCACTTGGACGAACCCTTCATGACTCGGTACTTCCTGTGGCTGGCGGACGCCGTTCAGGGCGACCTCGGTGACTCCATCGTTTACCAGACGAGCGTGGCTTCCCTGCTCGCCAAGGCTCTTCCGATCTCGCTGGTCCTCATACTCATGGCCGAGTTCATGATCGTCCTCTTCGGCTTGATCGCAGCGATCATCTCCGCGCGATACCGGGGTGCACCGGACAACATCGTTGCCCTTGGATCATCGCTGGCTGTGTCCGTGCCCGTTTTCGTTATCGCCGTTCTGCTTTCGATCGTCTTCGGTCGCGTCCTCGGATGGTTCCCGACGGTAGGGTCTGGAGAGAACTTCCTCGACACCCTCTATCACCTGTTCCTGCCCGCACTAGCAATCGCCATCGGCGCTTCGGCTCTCCTGGCGCGCGTGGGTCGCTCGGCACTCAAGGATGAGCTGGAATCACCCCACGTCACCACCGAGGTGGCGCGTGGGGTTCCCGAGGGGCGCGTCTTTCGCCGGCACGTCCTTCGCAACGGCCTACCACCCATGCTCGCCGTGATCGCCCTGCAGGTCCCCGCGCTCATCGCGGGTACCGTCATCGTCGAGCAAGCGTTCAACCTCGGAGGCGCAGGCTCGCTCTTCCTCGCCGGCGTCAATGCCGGCGACTTTGCCCTCGTGCAGGCGATTGGCCTCATCATCCTGTTCGTGACGGTGACGCTCGGCATCGCTGTCGACATTGCCTATGGACTACTTGACCCGCGCGCGAAGGTGGCGCGCCAATGACGACATCCAGTCGAAGGGTTCGCCTGGGTGTCCTGGGCTGGATCTCGGTGTGCGTGCTCGCGATCGCTGTCTTGGTCGCGCTCTTGGCCCCGCTGATAGCTCCGCACGAGCCGACCGGTGGCAGCATCCTCGACCAGCTCCAGCCACCAAGTCCTACCCATTGGCTTGGAACCGACGTGGACGGCAACGACATCCTGTCTCGGTTGATGCACGGAGCGCGCCCGAGCCTTCTTGGGCCCCTGCTCGTCGTCACTCTCGCCCTCATGCTCGGAGTGCCCCTAGCGCTGCTCTCCGCATGGAAGGGGGGCACCTTCGATCAGGTTACTGGCCGGATTCTTGATCTGATTTTTGCGTTTCCCACCGTTCTGATCGCCGCGATTCTCATCCTCGCCATTGGTCGTGGGATCACCGCTGCCATCATCGCCGTCTCTATCGCCTACATCCCGTACACGGCACGCATCACACGAGCGGCCGCCCTGCGTGAACGAAACAAGCCCTACATCATCGCGTGCGAGGTGCAGGGGCTTTCAACCTTCCGCATTTTCACTCGCCACCTGCTGCCCAATCTCTCTCGCTTTCTCACCGCCCAGGCCACGATTGCATTCGGCTTCGCTCTCGTCGATCTGGCCGCGCTGTCCTTCGTTGGGATTGGGATCCTCCCGCCAGATCCTGACTGGGGAGTGATGGTGGGGGACACGACAAGCCTTGTGCAGGGCAGCTACACCAGCATTGCGGCGGCGGCAGTCTGCATTCTTGCCGTTGTCGCCGCCTTCACGATCATCGGAAACAGGCTCTCCGAGGTGCCGGAGCGCCGATGACACCAATTCTTGAGATCACTGATCTTCGCCTTCGTCTGCCCAACGACACGCGGACGCTCCTGCTTGATGGCGTGACCTTGACCGTGGACCAGGGTGAGACGGTTTCCCTCGTCGGTGAATCTGGATCGGGAAAGTCCGTGACGGTGCGTGCGGTGCTCGGTCTCGTGCCCGAAGGAGCGGTGGTTACTGGCTCAATCCTCTTCAGGGGTCAAGCAGTCGGCGAGATGTCTCGCGACGAACTCCGCCGATATCGCCAGCGGGGCGCCGCCATGATCTTTCAGGATCCTCGCGCAGCTATCAATCCTGTTCGACCGATCGGCGACTACCTCACAGAGGGCCTGCGCATCAGCCGAGGACTCTCCAAGCAGGAGGCCATCACAGCAGCCACCTCGCTGCTCGAGAGCGTGGGCATCTCCCGCCCGGCCGAACGCTTGAGTCAATACCCCCATGAGTTCTCGGGAGGGATGCTGCAGCGCGTGATGATCGCGGGGGCGATCGGCTCCGGGGCCGAGTTGCTCCTCGCTGATGATCCCACAACGGCACTCGATGTGAGTATTCAGGCCGAGATCATGGGCCTGCTGGCAGAGATTCAGCAGCGCTTGGGCCTTGCCGTGGTATTCGTCACCCACGACATCGACCTTGCCGTTGCCACGAGTAGCCGAATAGACGTCATGTACGCAGGTCGTGTCGTCGAGTCCCGCAACGCTCGGGAGCTACACGATGCTCCCTGGCATCCGTACTCGGCCGCCCTCATCACATCGCGCCCGATGGTC
>JBMTHB010000294.1:0-2437 GCA_049435845.1 Candidatus Nanopelagicales bacterium
TCTGGGCGTGCGCTCCATGCGCCTTCTCACGAACAATCCAGCCAAGCGAGCTGGGCTTGAGGGTTACGGATTGACCATCGCCGAGCGGGTGCCTCTGGTTATCGATCCGAACGAGCACAACGCCACGTATCTCGACACCAAAGCGCTTCGGATGGGCCATGCCTACTCGGTGGATGGAACGCATCCCGATGAGGGAAGAAGCGAATCGGGAGCCGATTCATGAGCGCCCCGGGTAGACCCGATGCGCACATCGATGCCACCGGCATGAAGGTGGCGATCGTGGCTGCGTCCTGGCATGAGCGAGTCATGACCGGACTCCTCGCCGGAGCTCGCGCGGCAGCGACGAGGGCGGGCGCGCAGGTTGAGGAGTTCATGGTTCCTGGATCCTTCGAATTGCCCGTCGTGGCTGCCGAGTGCGGCGCCTCCGGCAGATTCCATGCGGTGGTCGCCCTCGGTGCGGTGATTCGCGGTGGCACGCCGCACTTCGACTACGTGTGCGATGCGGCTACCGAAGGCCTCACCAGGGTCGCGCTGGACTACCGGATACCCGTCGGATTCGGGCTGCTGACCTGCGACGACGAAGCCCAAGCACTCGACCGAGCCGGCCTCAAAGACTCCCGGGAAGACAAGGGCGCCGAGGCGATGATCAGTGCGCTGCAGACCGCGCGAGTGTTGGCTGCGGTGCGCGATGGCGGTCCGCCTGAGCCGGGCGCGTAACTCGAACACCTAGGCTCTACCCCGTGAAGACCTTCGAAGACCTCTACGGCGAACTGCACGCGAAGGTTGCGGCGTCCGATCCGCAATCCGGCACCGTCGCCTTGCTGGAGAACGGTGTGCACGCGATCGGCAAGAAGGTGGTCGAGGAGGCTGCCGAAGCGTGGATGGCTGCGGAGTGCGAGGGTGAGGAGCGGGCGGCCGAGGAGATCGCCCAGCTCATTTACCACGTCCAGGTGCTGATGCTGGCGTGCGGCATCGGCCTCGAAGACGTCTATCGGCGGTTGTGATGACCACGTTGCGGGTAGCGATACCGAACAAGGGCCAACTTGCTGAACCGGCGCGATCCATGCTCAGCGAAGCCGGATATCTGAAGAACTCGGGACTTCGCGACCTTGTGGTGCACGATCCGGAGAACGACGTCGAGTTCTTCTTCCTGCGCCCCAAGGATGTGGCCATCTACGTGGGCGAGGGAACCCTCGACCTCGGGATCACCGGACGCGACATGCTCATCGACTCCGAAGCCGACGCCGTCGAACGCGTCTCACTGGGATTCGCGCCGTCGACCTTCCGGATCGCAGCCCCAACGGGCACTGTCGCCACGGTCCAGGATCTGACAGCCAAGCGCATCGCGACGTCCTACCCGGGGCTGCTGGGTCGTTGGCTTTCGGACAATCGCATCGATGCCCGCGTCGTGCGGCTGGACGGTGCAGTGGAGAACGCGGTGGCACTCGGTGTGGCCGATGCCGTAGCCGATGTGGTCGCCACGGGCACCACGTTGCGACAGGCCGGTCTGGAGACGATCGGTGATCCGATCCTGCAATCGGAAGCGATCGTGATCAGTCGACACTCCGATCCGGCGCAGGATGCTCCCGCTGTGCAGACATTCTTACGACGCGTGCACGGAGTCATGGTCGCTCGCTCGTACGTTCTCGTGGATTACGACATCCCCAACGATCGTCTCGATCAAGCCTGCTCGGTTACCCCGGGACTGGAATCACCCACCGTTTCGCCGCTGCATGACCAGGCATGGTCCGCGGTCCGAGCGATGGTGCCTGCCGTCGATGTGCACCGAATCATGGATGAGCTGTACGACCTCGGAGCTCGCGGCATCCTCGTGACCGACATCCACGCCTGCCGCCTGTAGACCACGCTTCCTTGGTCGACTCGTTCCTTGCAGTCCTAGTCGACACTGACCCCGCGCTTCAGGCGCGGAACCGTGGCCAATTGGACGAGCGCCACCACGGCCAGGATTGCGAACACCAGGGTCCAGGAGTCGAGTGCGTCCATGATGGCGCCGGCCACGAACGGTCCGAAAGCTGCAACCGAATAGGTGACCGAGAAGGCCATCGCGGTCAACCGGGCCGACGCAGCGGCGTCCACCGCGTATTCGCTGAGCAGCCCCAACGCCATAGCGAAACCGCCGCTGAGATTGAAGGCGAGAACGGCCAAGACGATGGCCGGAGCCACGTGCGGTGCGAATGCGATCAGCAGAAGCGGCAGAACGCATCCGATAACCGTCGCGGAGAACAGCGTGCGACGCAGCTGCGTTCGGTGGGATATCCGCGGCAGGATCAGCGCGGCGATGATCTGGGCGCCGGTAAATACGCCGAAGAAGAATCCTGCGGTTTCGGCGGAGTAGCCGCGTTCTTGATACGACGGCGCGATCCAGGCCAGGGAGCTGTAGAAGATGATCGAATTGAGCGCCATGAATGCCGTCAGG
>JBMTHB010000295.1:0-2434 GCA_049435845.1 Candidatus Nanopelagicales bacterium
GGAAAAGCCTAACGACCCGCGACCAAAGGGTCGCGGGTCGTTAGGTTCGAAGAATGAGGTTCGAGGACTAGGAGCGAAGATCACCCGGACAAGCAGGCGTCGTACAGCGCCTCGGGAATCTCGGCATCACTCGGGTAGGAGCCGTCCGTGTAGGTACCGCAGACATCGATCGAATCCTTGGGGATCCAGAACTGGCCTTCCTGCTGGAAGATCAGGTTGGTAGGTGCGCCCTGCGGTCCATCCGCCGGAGGGTCAACCGGTCCGATGAGCCCGCTCGCCACCGCCCAACCGTCGGCGCACTGCACTGAGTCAGGCGACCACGCATTCTCCCCACCGCTATCTGCGTCGACGACCTTCTCGGCCTCGGCGTTGATGATCTCGTCGGTGCATTCGGTCATGCCGCCAACCATCTCCCCACTCGAGGAGTCATCGGACGAGCAAGCAGCTAGCACACCGACCGCTAGAACGGACACGCTCGCAAGAGCAACAGATCGACGCATGGATTCTCCTCGGCAGTAGACAGCGCATCTACAATACGGCGACTGCTGCTCAAAGTGTGGAACCGACTCGCGGCTAGACCATGCTGACGGGGTACGAGTTACGACTGCGCCATGTCCACGAAGCGCGAGTAGTGACCCTGGAATGCAACGGTGATGGTTGCGGTTGGTCCGTTGCGGTGCTTGGCGACGATGAAGTCCGCTTCACCGGCGCGCGGAGATTCGCGTTCATAGAAGTCTTCGCGGTGCAACAAGATAACCATGTCCGCATCTTGTTCGAGCGAGCCCGATTCGCGAAGGTCGGCGAGCATCGGGCGCTTGTCCTGCCGCTGCTCAGGACCGCGGTTGAGCTGGCTGATCGCGATCACCGGCACGTCGAGTTCCTTCGCGAGCAACTTCAACGATCGGGAGAACTCCGAGACTTCCTGTTGGCGGCTTTCCACCCGCTTGCCACTGGTCATCAACTGCAGGTAATCGACGACGACGAGTCGGAGATCATGACGCTGCTTCAGGCGACGGCACTTCGCACGAATCTCCATCAGGTTCATGTTCGGCGAATCATCGATGAACAAAGGTGCATCGCTCACCACACCCATCTTGCTGGCGAGCTTCGACCAATCGCTTTCGCTCATGTTGCCGGAGCGCATGTGTTGCAGCGGTACTTGTGCTTCCGCGGAGAGCAGACGCATCACGATCTCGTTGCGACTCATCTCGAGGGAGAAGATCGCGCTCGTGAGTCCGTGTTTGATCGAGGCTGCACGGCAGAAATCCACACCCAGGGTCGATTTACCGATAGAAGGACGAGCCGCGATCATCACCAACTGGCCGGGGTGCAGACCATTGGTGAGTGAGTCGAGATCGGTGAATCCGGTCGGAACGCCCACCATCTCGCCGTCGCGATTGGAGATGGCTTCGATCTCGGTGAGTGCATCGCCCATGATGGCGCTCAGCGGCAGATAGTCCTCGCTGGTGCGCCTGTCCGTGATGTCATACACCTCGGCTTGCGCGCGGTCGACGGTGTCGTCGACCTCACCGGTGCCCGCGTAACCCATGGCAACGATGCGCGTTCCTGCTTCGACCAGCCGTCGCAGGATCGCCTGTTCGCGCACGATGCGGCCGTAGTAGTTGGCGTTCGCCGCAGTGGGGACCAAGGAAACGAGTGTGTGCAAGTAGCTTGCGCCACCGACGCGAGAGATCTCACCGTTCTTGGTCAGTTCCGCCGCGACGGTCACGGCATCGGCCGGCTCACCGCGGCCGTAGAGATCCAAGATGGTGGCGTAGATGGTTTGGTGCGCGGGGCGGTAGAAGTCCGAGTCGCGCACCAGTTCCACGACGTCAGCGATGGCGTCCTTGCTGAGCAGCATGGCACCGATCACCGACTGCTCCGCGGCGGAATCATTCGGGGGCGTGCGGTCAGGCTGACCTTGCGGTTCCTCCTGGATCGGGAATTCCGCAACGCTCACGTGTGACTCCTCCTTCCATGGTCGACGAAGGTGTCGATTCGTCGGCTCAATGCGCGCAGCCGGCACCGCCTTCTTTCTACCCCGAAGGTGTGACAGCGAGTGGACGCTACGCACCCGTGTCCCCCGTGTCTATGACGCCTGTCGATGACGTTGTGGACGGCTTGGGCATAACGAGCCGTCTGGCTGCTCGGTTCCTGTGGATGAGATGGGGACAGTGCACCCAACTCGACCGGTGATCACCGAATTCCCACTCGGGATTCATCCCAAGGGTGTGGACGGAAAATAGTTGATGGTCCATCGTGACGAGGGCCGTCGTTAGCATGACGCGGTGCGAGGCCAGCCCTACCGGATAACAGCCGTGTGTCTGGGCAACATCTGCCGTTCCCCCATCGCCGAGGCCGTGCTGCGAGATCGCATCGAGGCGGCGGGGCTCGGGGACGTGATAGGTGGCGGAGCAGGCGGCGTGGCGGTGCT
>JBMTHB010000296.1:0-2421 GCA_049435845.1 Candidatus Nanopelagicales bacterium
ATGACCGGACCAAGAGCCGGCGGCAGGTCGCACTGGCCTTCCGAGTTCCGACCCCAAGCCACGACGGCCCCATCGTGCGTGAGGGCGAGGTTGTGCCACCAGCCGGCGGCGATCGCCTGGAACGGGCCGGGATCGGCGGGCCCCTGACCCTGTCCATGCTGATCGCTGCCCCACGACGTGATGCGCCCGTCGCCACCCAAGGCGAGTGCATGAAGTCGGCCAGCGGCAATAGCCGTCGCCGGCCCCAGATTTGACGGTACATCGCACTCGCCCGCCAGATTTCCACCCCAGCAGGTCACGCCACCGCCGCTGCGACGAGCCATCGCGAACTTGCGGCCTGCGGCGACCTCCACCGCATCGTCCAGCCAGGATGGCGGAGCGGCTTGTCCGTAGTCGTTCACGCCCCACCCGATGACGGTGCCATCCTCCCGAAGCGCGAGCGAGAAGCCTTCCCCCCCCGCTACCGCGATCGCCCACAAGTCCGCAGGGCACTCGACCGGACCGTCTCCGAACTCCCTGACCATTCCGCCGCAGGGGGTGGTGCTCCCCGTAACCGGGCGCGCAGCGACAGCCCAGATGCACAGCATCAGCATTCGCGACATGATTGAACTCCGGAACCGAGTGTGTTGCCGTCCACTGCCGCAGGCATGCACGCTGCCTGCGGCACCTCGCACCACGGATCAGACCAACTCGCTCGTCGCCTCGAACGGCGACCCATGTCCCGTCAGCCGAGTACAGAGCCCACGACTCGGATCAGGACCGACTCTCTCGATCGGGCAGCGCAGCCCTTCTCACGTCACCGGCCTCCTCGAGATTGACCTACCGGCACCGTCCGCTGGTCGGGCTTCACAAGGTCGGGGGGCTGCACGACGTCGATCTGCTGGACCTCACCGCTATCCCAGATCACCTGGATCGATCCCGTTCGCTCCCGACCACTGCGGTTGGCCTTCACGGAGAACACGACTTCAGCCGCTCGTGGATCCGCGGCGCCGACGTCGACCAACACCTCGATCCAGTCGACGTCGCTCGACGCCTCCCACTCGCACCCGCCGAACGCCGAAGCGACGGGTACCGTCTGCCGAGTTGCAGGTGCTCCCTTCGCCTGCACGATCCGCCGAGCATCGGCGTCAGGACTCTCCGTCGGCTCGCAGGCACCCTGGGTGATCGGCACGCTCAGGCGGCCACCGTCGGCCGTGAAGATGTGCACGTGACCTCGCCTCAGCGGCGCATCGCCGTCGATCGGATCGATGGAGAAATCCACTCCGACCCAGCCGCCAGCAACCACGGACAACTCCGGGTGGATCCGGATCCACTCCTGATCGCTGACCGCAAGCCACTGGCAACTCGAGGCGTCGAGCACGAACTCGACCCGATCGCCCTCCGCCCCAAGCGGGCCATACCGCTTCGGAGCGTCGACGATCGCACTTGGCCAGCATCCGTCGCCACCCACGAGCTCGAGCGGCTCCGTCCCATCGAGTTCATCATCGATCGAATCAAGGCTCGCCAACTCCGCTCCCCCATCGATGTAGTCGTGATTGACGGTGTTGGATCCCACCGTCCCCAGTACGACACTCCAGATCCTGACGTCCACTCGACCGGTCGTCGGATTCACGAACAGCAGAGGATCGACCGCGGCATTGAGAGCCCACGACTGCCACGGCGGATTTCCATTCGGATAGGCATTGACCGGCATGGTGTCGGTGGCCAGATATGTCCACGCACCGGTGTTCCGGTTCTTCAGATAGATGACGCGCATCGTCGAGACATTGGTCGAATACGCTCGACTCCTGACAATCAGCCCATTGATGAAGAACGGCTGCCCCGGCGGCGGAGCGTTCACTCCGCCGTACACGGTCTGGAAGATGATGTCGGTGACCTTGCCCCCCGCAAGGTAGGTCAGACCTTGGTACACGCTGCCCGCGTTGCCTTGCTGGGCGGCGATCGTGACCGGAACGTCATCGACATACTCGAGCCGAGATGGTGCGTAGGAGGTCGCCTGCGCTCCAGTCACGACCACATAGGCGACGTCGTAGCCCTGCTGGCCTTCCTGCGATACCGACACCGACTGCGACTGACCGTTGCCGCCGGTGATGGTGATGATCCCCGACCGTGCCGCCGTGCCGCTGTTCGGAGCAACGTCGAACTCGACCACGTTGTCCCCCGCCGCACCGGACCCCGACGCGGCTGTTACGACAATCCACGGTTGATTCGCCGACGCCGTCCACAGGCACTCGTTGCCGCTCAGGAACAGATTGACCTGGGCGTTCTCGACCCCAGGGCTCTGGAGATTGAACTGGTTGGGTGTCGCCGCCAGAATCTCGCAAGCCTCCTGCTGCACGACCAACGACACTTGCTCACCTCCCTGGCTGGTGATCAGGATCACGCCCGCTCGGAAGGGGGCCGCGGTGTTCGGCTGCACCG